>JANLHA010000193.1 GCA_024653845.1 Candidatus Omnitrophota bacterium
CCAGCGTCAAAAAAGATAAAACATGGCTACGCGCATTATTTTGAAAATCGATCACCTTATCAAAACGATACGACCGCAGCTTTTCAGAAAGCTTCCACAAACGCCACCAACTCCGGTCTTCCCCCTTCACGTCAACGACAATCAGTCCATCAAGATATGGGCATCGTTGCAAAATAGACCGCGATTCTTTTCCAACCAAGCAATAAATTTTGGCCTCCGGATATCTCTTACGCAACGCCTTCAACGACGCGGTCACCAAAATCACATCCCCCAACGACGTCATTTTGATCACCAAGATATTGGGAGATCGCAAAACTTCCTCATACACCTTGATCGTCTGACCCGCCATATGTTCCAATGTAAATTTTTGTTCAATTTTTTCTCGGGCCAATTGAACAAACTGACGAACCAAATTCTTGTCTTGCAAAACACGGACAATCGCGTTAGCCATCATCTCAGGATCTTTGGGCGGAACGAGCAGTCCGGTCTTTTCATCATCGATGATATCGACAACACCCCCAACTCGCGTAGCCACAACAGGCACACCTGCCGCTTGGGCTTCTAAAATCACGCGTCCAAAGGCCTCTGGGACTACGGACGAAAAAACAAGCAAGTCGATTTGCGTCAACAAATCTGGAATGTCACTACGGTTCCCTAAAAATTCCACATGGTCTTTCAATCCCAAACGCTCAACAAGAACTTCCAAATCCCGACGGTAAAATTCTTTTCTGGCAGGCGCATCCCCAATGATCCAAATTTTTACATAAGGCATGGTCCGCACAACTTTGGCCATGGCCCTCAAAAAGTATTCATGTCCTTTCAAGGGAGTGATTCTGCCGACAATGGCTATAGTAAAACTGGATTTGCCGGGTTTGTCTTCTCTTGTCTTTTGAAATTTAGTGAGATCGACGCTGCGCGGGATACAACGGATATTTTCAAGAGGAACTTTAAAATCTTCGATCATGTGACGACCAATGGCTTCACTCGGCACGATCACCTGCTTGCCCCAGCCCATCACTCGGCTAAAAAAACTTGAAGAATAATACCCGTGGCATGTTGTCAAAAATTGTGCCGGCGTACGAAAACAAGCAAAATAAGCAATCCATGCCGGGACACGGGAACGAGCATGAACAATATCCACTTTTTCTTTGAGGATGATTTCTCGAAGAGGTTTGATCATGCATCGCATTGTCCATAATGACTTCTTATGAACCGCCAACTGATAATGCCGAGCTCCAAAACTTTCAAGATCTTTGACCAGTGGCCCGCCATTGGAAACCACGATCGCGTCGTGTCCATGCTCAACCAGATATTTGGCAAGGTCTACCGTTCCGGTTTCAACACCACCCACATTGAGTTCTGGTAAAATTTGTAAAATGCGCATCAGACAAGTCTTTCCACAGCTTCAAGAAGTTTTTGATGGTCGTCGAGTGGCTTCAAATGGATTTTATTTTTCATAATACTGGCGATAGATTCACGAATGTTATTCGGGTGAGAACAAAAAATATATCCACCCTCATGAAGCACATCAAGAAAACGATTATGTTTATGACGATGTCGATCCAACTGTCCCTGATCCGTATCCGGAGCAACAGAGAAAACAATGGTTTTCTTGCCTGAACTCGCCGCCTCGGAAACCATTGAAATACTGTCTCCAGAAACAACAAGAATGTCAGAAAGCCCCAAAATTCCTCCCATGGCCTCGGGAACATTGTGTTGATTGGCAATGATCAAAAAGCGGCAACGAGTGTGCCTTCTCAACTCCCGATAAACCATGTTTTCTATTTTTACTGAAGTCCGTCGAGACGTCGTCACCAAGATGTCCGCGTTGAATTCTTCTGCCGCCTCTTTGATTTGATGAATGATCCGACGAACAGCCATTTCAGAAAGAGGATAATCTTTGGTATCTCCTCCCAACAAGAAACCAATCTTGGTATTATTGCGTAATTTCAAATGCGAAAAATGGGCCAAGAATTTTTGAGTCTGGTCTTCCAAATATTCTGGCGTGATCAGGTTGGGCGCGCCTTTGGTAAAAACGATGCGGTTATTCTCTTTCACTTGCGGACCTTGATCATGCTCCGGCAAAATCACCAAATCAAAACGTCGATAACCTAAAATGCTCGGCTTAAGAATGGCCACACTTTTGGCTTGGCAATCTGTTGCCAACAAGTAATTCATGGCGGCGTTGGAAGACCCACAGGAAACAACAAAATTCGCCTTGATTGACATCACCTCCTTGAAAGACTCTTCCGTTAAAAACCATTTGAGCCACTCCAACCGACCTTGGCAAAGAAAACGCGGGATGAATAACGTCAAAAGGGTTAGGGCTTTTGCAGAAAACGAATTCTTAAATTTGACCTGCTTGATTTCACTCCGAGCAGAAACACCGCGAATCGCCAACCCCTCTTGCAAAGCTTGGGCCAATGCTTGGGATTGTCGCAAATGTCCCGTCTTACCATCGTCAAGGATAAGGATCACAGATTCTTTAGAGTACTTCCAAATTTTATAAAACCACATGTACTCTTGAGGATATTTTCGGATATATTTTTCCATCATCTGCGCGACATTTTTAAGACAAGAAACAACTTGTTCTTCCAAAGAACCTTGCTTATCCCATTGAAAAGGCGGATGAAGGATCAAACGATGACGGGCGCCTTGCTCTCGAACAATGACTGCAAAACAAATCGGCACATTAAATTTTAATCCGATCCGTATCGCTCCGCTGGAAAGACTGGCTTCTCTGCCAAAAAGAGGAACATGAACCCCCTCTTTCCCTCCTTGATCAACAACCATTCCAATCACTTCATTGTTGTGCAGACTTTTGACCAAATCCCGCGTTCCAAAGCCGCGCTCCAAAACTCCCGAGGATCCGCCGCCTTCACGATAAGAATTCAAAAGGGCCGTCAAACGTAAAAACTTTTTTTGGGGTTTGACCAAAACTTTATAAGGATGCCCCATCATCGACCCAGCAATGCTGGCCATTTCCCAACTGCCAAAATGCATGGCCAAAAGAATCGCCCCCTTGCCATTTTTCAGAGCCTCGTCGACGTGTTCCTTGCCTTCGATCTGAACATACTCATCAAGATGATTTTTCAAAAGCGGCAAACGAAACAGTTCGATGATGTTCTTCCCATAATTCTGAAAAACTTCTTTAGCAATTTTCTGGATTTCCTTAGGAGACTTAGAATCACTAAAGGCCATTCTCAAGTTTGCCAAAACATTGGAACGATGTTTTCGATTGCAATAATAGACAATGGTTCCTAGGCCCGCACCAAATGCCATGGCAACAGACCCTGGCAATCGACGAACAACTGTTGCAAGACCCTTAACGAGGCAATAAAGAATAGATTCGATCCAAGAGCTCATGTTCTTCTCGTGTGATTTTAATTTCGATTTGGAGGACAAAAATCCGGAAATATTGTTGCGAAATTTCTTTCTTCAAAATGTCTTCAAACGTGCGCAATTTGACGGCATCTTTTTGTGTCGTAACAATCGTCGTGATTCCTTGCTGGCGAATTCCCTTGATGATTTCCTGCATATCATTTTTGGCATAGGGGTGGTGATCCAGAAAAGAAAATTTTCGCATAATCGGAATTTCCAAATTTTGCAGCGTCTTTTCAAATCCTGCAGGGTCACCAATGCTACTCACCATGGCAACCGATTGGCCCAACAATTCATCTAAAGGATGAGAACTGCCATCGATCAAATCTTTAAAAGCAACAGGCTCGTGGATGGTCTCAATAATCGGGGCTCGCGGATTGAATCGCTGCAATGTCGAGCGCAACAGCGGCAAATGTTCTCGATCCATGTCGCACTTGGTCAAAACAAAAACATCGGCTCGACGCAATGCCGAAAGAGGCTCACGCAAAATCCCTCGCGGGAGCAACTGTCCATTCCCAAAAGGGTTTGTTGCATCAATGACCACAACATCCAGATCGCGATCAAGCGCCCAATGCTGGAATCCATCATCCAGGATAAACACATCCATGGATTCATTTTTAAGAAACTCTGTTGCGATTTTTGCGCGATCCTGACCAACACCAATACAAATCCCAGGCAAGTTCTCTTTCAACATCATCCCCTCATCGCTTTCTACCTTACGCTCTGTACCTCCCAGAAAATTTTCACCCATATACCCCCGAAGAAGAATACACGGACGAAATGCATATTTATTCTTGATCAGCCGAGTCAAAAATTCGACCAGAGGCGTTTTCCCAACTCCGCCGACGGTGATATTGCCCACACTGATCACCGGCCGAGGCAAACGGACTTGTTTGTGCCACCCCCAACAATAACTCAACTGAACCAGCAACAAGCCAATTCGATAGAAAAAAGATAAGCCATAGAGCAGCGATTTTATCATCGCTGCAATTTTCCCCGATCGGTCGTCGGACATTAAAGAGTAGAAATATTTTCTTATCATTATTTTCTGGATTGAGTCATTTGAATTGAAAGAAAAATTTTATATTTTTAAAATATGTTCAATCACATCTTGTGTCTTTTGTGTCGCTCCTTGATATTTTTGAACGACTTGCCGTGCACGCTGGCCTAAACTTTCGCGCTCTTTCGAATTCTTCAACAATCGTTCCATCGAATGTAACAATTCTCGTCGATTGTTGATCTTGACAATGGCTTGGTTCTCTTCAAAAATTTTCAAAACATTCCGGAAATTTTCCATGTGTGGCCCCACTAAAATAGGTTTGCCATAAATGGCAGGTTCGATAATATTTTGCCCGCCCCACCCCGTGAGACTTTTTCCAACAAAAACAATGGTTGCCGCCGAGTAAAGTGCGCGCAAATGGCCAATGGTGTCAACCACAATCACATGATGAGACGACACCGCTGAACCATCAAGTTGAGAAAAATTGATCGGTTGCAATCCATGTTCCTTGACCATCGATTGCACATCAGCTACACGATCAATATGTCGCGGCGCAAGAACCAGATGAATGTTACGCCATTGGAGTTTCAGCGCTTTGAATGTGTTCAAAACGATATCCTCTTCGCCGGGGTGGGTGCTTCCAGCGATCCATAACATGTCCGACGCAGAAAGGCCTAAGTCTCCAGGCCTTATCGGATGGATTTCCGAGACCTCGTCGAACTTGATGTTCCCAACGACTTTCACCTTCGAAAAATCCGCACCCAATGCGATGATCCTGCTCGCATCCGTATCGCTTTGCATACAAAAAACATGAACCGCAGAAAGAATCGACTTCAAAAAAGGACGAATCCAAGCATAACGCTCAAATGCCTTATCAGAAATCCGTCCGTTGACAATCACAAGGGGAACATGCGCATGAGACAAGGCGCGGAAAAGATTCGGCCAAATTTCCGTCTCTGCCGAAATGTAAATCACAGGATTGATCATGCGAATAAATTTTTTAACCACCCAACTCAAGTCTAGCGGCGCAAAAATCACCAAAATGTCCGACGGACAATTGGTCTTTGCCAGTTGATACCCCGTGAGCGTGACAGTGGTGAGGACCAAACGATGCTCCGGGAAGCGTTCTTTCAGTCGCTTCAAGAGTCCCAACACCGCCAGAATTTCTCCCACACTGACAGCATGAATCCAGATATTCCTCTTCCCCTGCAATTCTTGTTGCAGCAATTCTGGGGGCCAGCCTAAACGCAGAAAAAATCCGTCATGCCATTTTTTCGAAAGAAATAAAAAAGGCAAATAAAAGAGGAATAAAATCAAAAACAAAACATCGTAAATAAAAACGATCAATCTCATCACAATGTTGGTCACATTAGGCGCGTGGATGCGCTTGGTCATAGACTTTTTTCAGTCGTTCAGTGGTGACATGCGTGTAGATCTGCGTCGTCGACAAATTCAGATGCCCCAAAAGCTCCTGAACGGACCGCAAATCGGCTCCACGGTTAAGAAGGTGAGTGGCAAAGGAATGCCGCAAGACGTGTGGAGAAACTTTCATCCTCAAACTTGTTTGCAAAATGTGTTTGTTAATAATGTTACTGACACTTCGAGTCGTAAGACGCGTTCCCCTCTGATTAAGAAAGACCGCCTGATTCTTCGAATTCCGATGGTCCAAATACTCTTTAATGGCATCAGCCGCCTTATCGCCAATAGGGACCAAACGCTCCCTTTTTCCTTTACCCATCACCTTGATCATATTACCAATAAAATCGACCTGATCAACATTTAATCCAACCAATTCACTGACCCGAATTCCGGAACTATACAGGGTCTCCAAAATGGCCCGATCCCGTCGACCAGCCACTTTCTCTAACAAGGGGGCCTCAATAAGTTGAACAACCTCACTTTCGGCTAAAAACTTTGGAAGGACGCGATCAAGTTTTGGTGTCATGAGCAACACGGCTGGATTGTTTTTAATGTGTCCTTCGCGTTGAAGAAATTTAAAAAATGTTCGGATGGAAGAAAGTTTCCGAGCGATGCTACGAGGCTTGAGTTGCCGCTCGCGAAGGAGAGCTAAAAACTTTCGCAGCAACAAATAGTCGACTTGCTGGGGGTGAATCTCACCGCAATGGCTGATGAACTCTTGAAGATCAAGTTGATAATTCAAAATGGTATGCGAGGAATAATTTTTTTCAATTTCGAGATAGGAAAGAAATTTCTCGAGGTATCGGTTCATGAGGGGTTACTAGTGTCGCTATCAGTTTTCTTCTCTTCTGGCAATTCATTAGACGTATACGTGCATTCTGGATACTTGCTACATCCATAAAATGTTCGTCCACGATAAGACTTGCGTTTGATGAGTTCACCACTGCATCCTTCTTGAGGGCAGGCGACACCAGATGTGATGGGCTCGGCATGCTTGCATTCCGGGAATCCCGGGCAGCTTAAAAATTTCCCTCGTCGACCCCATTTGACCACCAATTGCTTGCCACAGCTGGGACAATTTTTATCAACCGTTTCTTCTGTCTTCTCAATATGTTGCATGGCATATTCGAGATCTTTTTCAAACGGCCCGTAAAACTCTTTGAGCAATTTCACATGGTCAAGATTTCCCTCCTCAACCTCGTCGAGATTGCCCTCCATCTGCGCCGTAAATCCAATGTCCATGATCTTGGCAAAATATTCAACCAACAAGTCACAAATTTTGATCCCCAATTCTGTCGCTGTAAAATACCCTCGTTCACGCACCACATAATTGCGCACCACCAACGTATAAATGATGGCGGCATAAGTACTTGGCCGACCAATGCCCTCTTCTTCAAGTGCTTTGACCAAACTTGCTTCCGAATATCGAGGTGGTGGTTTGGTAAAATGCTGAGTTGGCTTGACTTCGACCAGTTTGAGATGATCCCCTTCTTCATAAGGAACCAAATCTGTTTTCGCTTCTTCTTCATCTCCATAACTATGGACTTTCAAATATCCATCAAAAATGAGAACTGAACCACCCACACCAAATTGAAATTTACTGGCTTCAATTGTTAACTTTTTATTCTGGAAAATCGCAGGCGTCATCTGGCAGGCGACAAAACGGTTCCAAATCAACTGATACAAACGATACTGTTCATCGTCGAGAACGCTTTTAAGGCTATTGGGATCACGCGTCACTGACGAGGGCCGGATGGCTTCATGCGCTTCTTGCGCGCTCTTTTTGGATTTGTAAGTATTCGCAGATTCCGGCAAATATTTGGCACCGTATTCTTTTTTGATAAATTCGCGTACCCGTCCAATGGCTTCCTGAGAAATATTGACCGAATCAGTACGCATGTACGTGATCAAACCAACAGGCTCTCCGTCGCCGGTATCAATACCCTCATAAAGCTGCTGAGCAATGCGCATAGTCCGATCAGCATTAAATCCAAGCTTATTGAACGCTTCCTGTTGCAATGTACTCGTGATGAATGGGGGCAAAGGATTGCGCTTGACTTGGCGTTCAGTAATCTTCGTGATCTGGAATTGTTCTTTGCGAAGCTGCTCGGCGACACTTTGGGTTTCCTGCTCCGTTTTCAGTTCAAATTTTTCATTATTGATTTTCTCAAGAGCCGCCGTCAAAATTCCTGACACACCTTGCTTTTGCAAATCCACCGCAATTTGCCAATATTCCTGAGGAAGAAAATTTTGAATCGCGCGCTCACGCTCGACGATCAAACGAAGAGCCACGGACTGCACACGGCCCGCACTCAAACGAGATCCTACCTTTTTCCACAAAATGGGACTGATTTTATAACCAACAATCCGATCTAAAATCCGTCGAGCCATTTGGGCGTTGATT
>JANLHA010000195.1 GCA_024653845.1 Candidatus Omnitrophota bacterium
CCAAGATAGAAAAATCATAAATAATGTCCTGAAGGACATGAGGCGTGTATTCAGAAATCTTAGATTTGATTGTTTCTTCAATCTTTTCCGAGTCTAAAATAGGTAGCGAAAAATTCTTAAGGACCGCCCATCGTCGAGGAAGAACGATAATCCAAGCACCTGGACGCAAGTTTTTTGTCTTTGCTAAGAATTTATTAAGTGCCTTTTCCAAATGTTCATCGTCTAAAGAATATGGAAAAATCTCATAGTGAAAAACCGTCCGACATGGCTTGCCCTTGATGACCTTTCCTTGCAGAAGCTTGAGGCTCTGGGGGCCGATTTCGATAATATGAACGCATTGATGATTCATAACAAATCAAGACTGGTTTGGGAATAAACCGCTCCTGTACGATGATCAACAACCGCATTGACTTTCGTTGTCCATCCGGAAAACGAATCGGACTTCTCAATTTCAACTGATACCAAGGACGAAATGCGTGCTCGCGACGACAGCATCAAACGGAAAATGATTTCTTCCTCAGGAATCAAACTCATCTCTTGAGCTTCAATTGGGCCATTCTCTCGATGAGCGATGATTTTCTCAACCAAACTTTTCGCATCCATCACAGACGTGTTGCTCGATGGCCCCGTCAAGCTCTCGGCCCAAGCCAACAAAATTTCTGGAGAAGCCGTTTCCATCCGAATTCTCAAAGGGCCCTGCTTAGGGAAAATGGTCAGATCTTGCTTCACTTTTTGATAAATTTCTAAATTCATCCCAGGAATGAGCAAAAGCTCCTCAAGATGGTCTAACGGAGCATTCTTAAAACTTTCTTCCGCCTGATGCGGCGGCAAGAAAGTTACTTGATCTGCATCCTTCCAATCGATCAAATGCCCCACAATTTCTCGGGCCTGAGATTCTTCGATGCCGTGGTTTTCTAAAAAATTCTGAAGAATCAAATGCTGTGGGCCTAAAAGCGCATTGATGTTGATCTTGCGATCTTCTTCTTCAATCTTTAAATCTGGATCTTCGTCCGCAATTTTTTGATGCTTCCTTATCTGATCAACTATTCTACAAAGAGCGAAAACCGCTGAAATTTTTGATTTTGAATCGCCTACCATTCTTTTCATCAACAACATCTCGCCTTCAACGTAATGAATCAAAGACAACCCCAACAAAGAAAGAATAACAATCCCCCACAAAACAACGATGAGAGCACTACCCCGTTCTCTCAAAGCGCCTCCTTCCAAAATCCCGCCGAGATCAGAATGATTTTATCCAAAGATACCTGCTCTTTTCCGCCGAATAAACTCAACTGGACCCTTACCCCCGCCGGCAACTCATTTTCTTGCCATGAGTCTTGCCAAAAAACTTGATATCCTTTTTTCTGCGCATAAGAAAACGAAAAATGAGCGCCATGAATCCATCGGGATATGATTCTTTCTTCGATCTCACCTTCTTGCAAAAATGGCTTTTCTGATCGGGTTAATACCCAACTCTTTGGATCTTGCGATTCAATCTGTGTCACTTGGCGATTACGACCGTCATGGCGACCAATAACCACTTGATGAATTTTTTCTTCTCTAACCGAGATCAACCCATAGCGAACACTTTTAAGCCCTCGACCACTAGGCACAATGAAAGACATTTCTTTTGGATTTCCTATAAATTCTCCACCTTCTCCGTGATAAAAAACCGCGAGTTCCAAATCACGAGTTAAAAACTCTAAAATCTGGAACGCTTCGTGGTGCAAAGTGCTCGTCACCTTGACTTTCGACACCGCCTGCATCACCTGAAAAAAAACGGTATAAACCGTAAGAACAATCACACCAGACAAGCTGATCGCCCATAAAAATTCAACGAGGGTCTGACCCTTCTTCCTCAAAACTTTCTCCTTTGACCAAAGATTCAAACATCTCATTTTCTGCCTGGGACACAGATTGAATCGTCTCTTCCGCTCGACGGAAAATCTGCAAACTCATCCATGTGGATCGGATGATTGCCATCAACCCCACCGAAGCGATCATCACCGCCAAAAGCACTTCCAAAAATACAAAGCCTCTATTCCCCATTTCCGATATCATCGTCACTCTCTTTTCCGTCAGGACCATAAGACAAAAGATCATATTGCTCGGAGTTCTTGTTCCCCGGGGAAAGATACACATACTCTTTACCCCAGGGATCTCGAGGAATTTTGCTTTTCTTCAAATAAGGGCCTCGCCATACAGAAACTTCTGTTTGCCCCTGGGGCTGAACAATCAAGGCTTGCAAACCTTGTTCGGTAGTGGGATAAACTCCGTTATCCAATTCATACATATCTAAGGCCAACGCCAAGTGCGATTCAATTTCCGCCTGGGCCGCAGCTCGACGAGCTTGCTCGCCACGCCCGGAAAAATTGGGTAAGACCATAGCCGCCAAGATTCCAATGATCATGACCACTAACAAAATTTCCATCAATGTGAACCCATCACAACGTTTCATCATTCCAATCTCCTTTTCATTGAACCATCACATCCATTTTCATAATCGGAAGCAAAAGCGCCATGGCCATGACAGCAACCATGCCTGCGACGATCAAAATCAAAATAGGTTCCAAAAGGGATAAGCCTTCTCGCATGCTCGCCTCTAATCGCCGCTCATACTGCTCGACCAACTTGGCAAGGGCTTCGGGCAATATACCGGATTCTTCTCCGATAGCAACAATCGTCCGTTCACTTTCCGAAAAAATATCTTCCTTCTCCAACGCCCATGATAAATTGGATCCCTTCTCAACTTCGTTAAGGACATTGCGTAATTTCCCTCTCAAAAAGACATTTTCAATAACCCCACAGCTCGCCTCTAAAGCAAACATCAATGGAATTCCATTTTTAATCAACATGGCCAGGGCTCGGAGCCATCGCCCTAAACAAACATCTTCCAATCTTTTCCCGAGCAAAGGCAATTCCAAAACTTTCTGATCCACCCAGACTCGGCCAGCAGGACGTCCATAAAAACGCGTTGCGGCAAAAAATAAACCCACTCCCCAAAAAACAATCCCCCATCCCCAATGAACAAGGAAATCACTCAATCCCAGCAAGGCTCGCGTGATCCACGGCAATGTTTGACCCAAATCTTTCAAAATCATCGACATTTTAGGGATCACCCAAGCCAACATCACAATCATCGTCAATGCGCCCAAGCCCAAAACAATCGACGGATAAATCAAGGCAGCCCTCACCTTGCCTTGAACTTCCTCATCTTTCTCAAGATGAGAAGCCAAATTGCGCAATACTTCATTCAAATTTCCTCCCAGCTCCCCGGAGCGGACCATCTGGACATAATGAACAGGAAATTCTTGAGAAAAATTCGCCAAGGCATCTGACAACATCCCCCCGTCCTGCAAAACCCCAATCATCTTTTCCATTTTTGCCTTCAACGTCGGATTCTTGGTCTGACGATGGATGAGTATCAAAGATTGAATGATCGAAATGTGTCCATCAACCAAATCTGCTAAATTTCGGGTGAAAGAAACTGTTTGAGTCATATGAATTACTCCTTGGTCACGCGTAGGAGTTCCGAGAGGCTGATAACGCCTTCACGAACACGTTGCAGCCCGTGATCATTAAGCGTTTGCATCCCGCTTTCGACGGCTTTCTTTTTGATTTCGCCCGCCGGGGCCCGTTGCAAAATCATTTCCCGCAGAGAATCATTCAGAATCAGAAATTCATAAATCGCCTGACGCCCCCGATATCCTGTCCCTCGGCAAGATTCGCATCCCTTGCCTCGAAAAGTTCTCTCTTGAATTCCTTGAATCATCATGTTTTCTTCTTCTTTACATCGATGACAAAGGGTTCTTACCAAACGCTGTGCGATGAAACACTGCACTGAACTGACGATCAAATAGGGTTCGATCCCCATATCCACCAAACGTGCAATCCCGCTGGCCGCGTCATTGGTATGCACCGTCGACAAAACCAAATGCCCAGTCAACGCACTTTGAATGGCAACCTGCGCGGTCTCGCCGTCACGCACCTCACCAACCATCATCACGTCTGGGTCATGGCGCAAGATCGAGCGCAGCCCCTTCGCAAAATTCAGCCCGATCGACGGATTAACCGCAACTTGCACAATTCCCGGGATCTGATATTCAATCGGATCTTCAATGGTGATAATTTTGCGCGCCTCTCGATTTAAAGAAGATAACCCTGCATAAAGCGTTGTGGTTTTGCCACTGCCCGTCGGTCCGGTGACAAAAAGGATCCCGTGCGGTCTGCTCAACATTTGCTGAAACTGCAGCAAATGTTCCGCCGAGAATCCCAGTTCCGCAATTCTAAAAAGTTTCTGTGAGTTCAAAATCCGAATGACAACACTTTCGCCATTCGACGACGGCAAACACGAAATCCGCAAATCCAACTCCACCTCTTTGGCTTTGACTTTGCAGCGACCATCTTGCGGGAGACGCTTTTCAGCAATATTTAAATTTGACATGATCTTGATGCGAGAAATCATAGCCTCTCGGAATCGTCCGATGTTCTGGGGAAGGCGAACATCCTCAAGCATGCCGTCAACACGATAACGAATCCTAAAATCCCGTTCGAATGGCTCCAGATGCACATCGGTCGCTCCTCGTCGATGGCCTTCGAGCAAAACCTGGTTGATAAGATTAGCAACCGAGGCTTCCGAGGAAAGATTTTCCAAGTCGAGAACACTTGGGCGTAAGGTGCTGACTAAGTTTTCTTGGATGATCCCCTGAACGTTTTCTGCTCCCAGTCCGTATTTTTCCCGAATGATCTCAAAAATAGACTTTTCATCGGCCAAAACCATTTTGATCGGACGACTGATCAACATTCCAAGCTCATCCACCATTTGCGTATTCCAGGGATCGCTAACGACCACCGTCACGGCATGATCGTCCACAAGTAAAGGGAAGCATTTATAAAAAAGGGCCACTTTGACAGGAATCAAAGATAAGGCAGACGGATGCGGACGGACAGATTTGAGGTCAATCGTTGGCCAAGCATGAAACGCCGACTTCAAAGAAAGCGCCATGGACAATAAACGGGGTTCGTTATGGGGATCTTAAAAAAACCGGTGGAGACTTGAGATGGGGATCTCTCGGCTCCACCGGGAATAAAGTTATTAGGGGATTAATAACTTTATTGAATGAGGGAAAATAAGGGTTAGACCATCTATTATTATAAACAAAACGATTTTTGTGGCAAGCAATTTTTTAAGCAGGGTTTTCTTTGCGGTGCTCTTTTAAAAAATTTTCAATCTGGGAAAGAGAAATGGGTTTTTTAAAAAACTGATCGATCCCCAATTCTTTCAAAAGGTCGGGATCAAGCGACTGGTAGCCGGAAATCATGACTTTGATGCTCTGAGGATCAAGCTTCTTGATGACTTTGGCCAGCTCGACTCCCGATAAACCAGGCATATGACAATCTAAAAAAATAAAACGGTAATGATTATTCTGTAAAAGCTCTTGTGCCTTTAAACCGTCGCCAGCCACATGAACCAAATAGCCTCTTTTGGAAAAAAAATTCTTGAAAGCTTCACAAGAATCCTTTTCATCATCAACAACCAAAATTTTATCTTTGATCATGGCGTGCTCTTCGAAGCAAGCTTAGGAATCGTAAAGATCACTCTTGTACCCTTCTGATATTTTTCATCAATCCAAATCCGACCCTGGTGATGATTAACGATGGCCTTAGCAATGGTTAACCCTAACCCCAATCCTTCGGGTGGACGGTTCGGGTCAGGCCAATGTTGTTCAAATTTATCAAAGACTTTCAATCGGTGTTCTTCCGAGATTCCCATTCCCGTATCGGAGATAATGAATTCCACATGCTTAGGGTCATCTTTGACCGTAACTTCAACAGCTCCTTTTTCGGTAAATTTGACCGCATTGTCGACGAGATGCTTAAAAACTTCGAGGAGATATTGAGCATTGCCATAAATCAGAGCATTTTTAGGAAGCGGCCTAACCTGCCATCGCAATTTTCGGGCCTTCACGACTTTCTCAAATTCTTTCTCGACCTCTTTTAAGAATTCGTTCACGTCAAGAGATTTACGCTTAAAGTCCATTTGTCCGGCTTCAATCCTGCAAAGCTCAAAAAAATGATTCAGCCCATTGGTGAGCCTGTTCACATTTTCGTGAAGGACGTTTAAAAGTTTTTTATCTTTTTCTTTAAGCTGATCTTGAATTTCTTCAGATAAGAGATCCAATCCTTCTCGGATGATCGAAAGCGGAGTATTCAATTCAGAGGAAAGGCGTGATACAAGCTTAGCTTGAAACTTTTGGAGGTCTTCAAAGTTGCCAGATTTCTTAGGCAAAGATTGATCTTGTCGATTCACGCGGATATTCTGCCATCACTGTCCGCGTTGTGCAAGGATTTCTTTGCTATCCTTCTTCCCGCGAGATCATCCAGGACAATCGCGCATTTTCTTTTTTATCCTTCCTGTCCGAAGGCGGCACAAATCCTAAAAGATCGGGCAAATTTGTAACAGGCGTCACATTGATGATGACCGGGACAATTCCTTCGATATGAATCTGATCCAGGGGCTGCAAATTCAATGGCAACGGAATCCCTTCTGAATCGCGTTTGATTTGAAGGTCCAAAAGTTTCGGGTCGAGGTTGATACCACCGACGGGACTAGCTTGTGTCATTCTAGCAAATTCGGCATTAACGGGGTCAACAATGTCATCCCCTTTGAGAATAACCCCTCTGACATTAGGCAAAGCTCGAGTGCTATCAGGAACCGGTGAAGCGGCATGGAAAAGGACAGGTAAGTTAGGATGAGATTTAGCCAAACGTTCCACCAACGCTGGCCCATCCATACGTGGCATATCCACATCGCTCGTCAAAAGGTCGAATTGACCACCGGCTGCGAGAATTTCCAAAGCTTCCACGCCGTCATTGGCCATGGTCACATCATATCCTTCGAGACGAAGGACTATGTCCATCGTCTCGCGAACCATAGGACTATCTTCAACAACCAAAATCCTCCGCGCTGGAACGGCTGAAGGGACAACCGTTAGATTAACATCCTCAGAGCCGACCAACATCGCTTCATCGCCGCCGATCTCTGATTGCCCACCACCTCTACTTGCCGGCGTTGAATTTTCTCCTAAAATCCCAGGAGTCACCAATTCCGCATGAAGGATGTAATTCAAAAGATCATTTGCTAAAAGTTCATTACCCGCAAAAGATTCGAGTGTCAAAGCCAACTCTTCGTCGGTGGGTTGACGTCCCATGGCTGTTGCCAAATCCGCTCGGATCTTAGCCACCGCCGCAGGCGCCACATCCCACTGCTTGGTGGCCAAAAAACGCAAGGCTTCCAAAGCCACAGTTTTCTGAGCAGGCGTCATGTTAGCAATATAATTGTTGATCGCAAAATTTCTGGCTCCACGCACACCCACAGCCTCAACTTTTGCTTCATTTTGATCAACGACACCCGTCGAAGTCCACATATTGGTTTCGACTTTCACAGCGACGGCATCTTGCGCTTTCGCTGGTTTAGGATCAATGAGTTGAGGGAATTTTCGACGGCCACGTTCCGCAATCGCTTGGCGGCCTGCCTCATCAGCGGCATTCAATTCGGTGATGAAATCTTCTCGCGTTTGTCCCGGATTGCGATAAATGTCAATCACGTAATCAATCGTATGAAAGGCCACCGCATTATTCAACCAATATGGATCATTCGGACTCATCTTCGTTAAGCCAGCCTTTTGCGTGGCCACCATGATCGGGTCTTCAATGATCTGATGCCCGCCGGCTTCGTCGGTCATGATGACCAGCGTACCTCCCTTTTGCCCTGGAGCTCGAGGAGAAACTTCAGGTTGAAAATCCAATCCTTTATCAATGAAAAGCCCCAAAAGACGCAACCATGCCTTATCAAATTTCGCGGCATAATTATCCACATTCTTAATATAAACCCACTTTTTCCCGAGACGAATGAGCTCTAGCAATTCACCAGAAGCAATGAGCTGATGAAAATACTCGCCGTGACCAAGAGGAT
This sequence comes from Candidatus Omnitrophota bacterium, assembly GCA_024653845.1. GTDB lineage: Bacteria > Omnitrophota > Gorgyraeia > Zapsychrales > JANLHA01 > JANLHA01. The sequence continues at coordinate 7,976 of JANLHA010000195.1, forward strand.
CTCGTTCGCCTTCTAAGACCACCGCGCTAGGATCTTCTGCACGACGACGTTCAACATCTCGAGAATGAGCCAGCGCTCGTTGATATTGCTCTTCCGACGCAAATTTTCCTGCCCGATAGAGCGCTTCCACATCCGCCGGAGTTCCCACAAATTTAGCCCCTAAGGGTTGATGAAAAAATCGTACCTGTTGGGGATCCAAACCGTAATAATCGTTGCGACGGAGAATCTCATCGTGTTCGGCTCGATAAGCATCATTGGATAAAAGTCCGACGGTTGTTTCCATGGCATGGCTTTCTCGCCCGGCACGTTGCGCTTCGGCATCCACATCTCTCAAAAGACGCCCAACGTTTTCCCCAAACGCATCAAGATAAGTGATCACTACGCCGTCGACAACACCAATAGGAACACCTGCCTTGGATTCGATTGCTTTTCCTTCCACCATGGCTCGAACATCAGCAGGAGCTTCATGCACATTCATCCGAGAACTGGCTCCCGCGGCAAGCATAGAAATATGACCTTCCCCGCTGAGCAAAGCTTCCGCACCAATTCTTTCCAAACGTGCGGCCTCGGCTTCAGGAAGCTCAGAAATATCGACGAGGTCTTCTCTTTGACTCGCCCGGAATGGACGAGTAACCGGAGTCGTCTTAAGATCACCATCCCAATAAGAATTCCCGGCTTGGGCATCCAATTCTCGCTGCGCTTGCGCCAACCGCTGTGCCCGCGCCGCCACCCACTCGCGCATTTTTTCTTGCAAAAATTGATCTAGACGATCACCGACGATGGCTTTTTCAAAAGCCTCGGCCACCGCTTCAGCTTTGGCAACCGCTTGGTCATATGCTTGCTCTTCAAGGACACCATTTCCTCGAAGACGATCAAATTCATCGATACCGACTTCCAAAAGGACAAACTCTCGCACCATGAACGTTAAAAATAATCTTCCAGCTTCGCTGGAAACATCCACTTTGCCTTGTGGAACTTGACCTACTTTTTGATAAAAATTATCACGGAGGGCTTCAAAAAATCCTCGTGCCCAGGTGATGCCTGGCCCTAACTTTCGGTCATTGGCTAAAATGATGTCACGGAGCCTGACATGCGCGGCTTGAAAATTCTCGCCGGTGTCAGGATCGACGACAACCATCGCCGGGGAACCATCTTGCAAATCCTTGGCCAAACGAAATGCTCCAGATTTATTTTGTCTGCTTGCTCCCAGGATATTCCCCAAGATTTCCAGGACCACCAAACGAGCGTCCTCCTCAGTAACGCCAAGGGCCTGTGTTAAGGCCACTTGCACCGTATTAGAGCCAGCGAACTGACGCGCCCAATCCAAATGAATCTTGCTGATATTAACCATCGCTTCAGGATCTCGGCCACTTTCCACGGCCTCAGCGGCCAATCTTACCGCGCCATCGGCACTTTTTCCTGCCGGCAATCCTCTTCGGAGAGCCTCTTCTTCACGATGCGCAACATCCCCATCCATTTTCGCCGGATTTCCATCACCAGACTTTTTCGAAGCCACATCCAAACCGGCGACAGCTTCTGCTTTTGCCCCACGGCCCGTATCGGCGGTATCGACTTCCATATCAACCGCTCCAGAGCGGATTTGTACG
>JANLHA010000199.1 GCA_024653845.1 Candidatus Omnitrophota bacterium
TGCCGAACATGATAAGAATAAAATGGGGTGTCCACATTGTCAAAAAATGGGTCCTCATATGAAAGAACATATTCAAACGTTGCGTGAGGCGGCCACGGCTTTAAAAGCATCGAATCCCGATCTTTCTAAAAAACTTTCTGACATGGCCGATATGAAAGAAAAAATGATGAAGGAAAAGAAGAATCACATGAAGGGTGATATGAAGTCTGACGATATGGATGAAACATCGAATTCCCCCAATAAAGGATTATATTAAAAGAGGATATCCGTATGAAACAAAAATCTAAACTTGAAGAACGTTATGGAGGAGCCAATCGAGGCTTTCGGCCGCGCAATGCCAACAAGCAGAATCCTGGTCAAGAAGAAGAGCGAAATATCCATCCGGGGCGTCGGCAGAATTGGAAAGAAGAAAATGATCGTAGCGAGAATAAGGATAATCGAATGAAATAAGGAGGTTTCTCAAGGCATTTTTTTCAGAAGAGAAAAGCAGGGGAATAAGCTATAATTGCTTCATGAATGATATTGAGAGAATTCTTGGGCCCAAGTATTCTCAAGAAGACATCCAGGCATGCATTGACACCCTAAAAGACTTGGTCCAGAATAGTGGGGAGTTGGCCCATCTTTCTGATGAGCAAAGGATTGCTCTGTTGACGACTGCAGGGCAGATTTCTCGTCCGGATCGGGATGAAATCCGCAAACGAAAACGCGACAGAATCCGGCTCAAAAGTCATCAAATTGATCGTTATGAGCGAAAGGCCCGGGCAGCTACGGGCATCCGCAGCGCTCGCGAAGCAGAAGTATTTACAGCCCCTCAACAGATCCCTCATGTTCCTGCAGAAGAGACAGCAAAACCTTTCGAATTGATCAACCCGCGCGCGTGTTATATCTGCAAGGCGGAATTTACGCGACTACATTTTTTTTACGACGCGATGTGTCCGAAGTGCGCGGAATTCAATTACGCTAAGCGATTTCAGGCGGTTTCTCTTAAAGGTCAAGTCGCTTTGATTACAGGTTCGCGTCTAAAGATTGGATATCAGTCAGCCCTCATGATGTTGCGCGCCGGGGCTCATGTCATTGCAACGACACGATTCCCGGTCGATTCAGCGCTGCGATACGCTCGTGAGAAAGATTTTGACCAGTGGAAAGACCGGCTGCACATCTATGGATTGGACTTAAGGCATACGCCCAGCGTCGAGCTCTTTTGTAAGTATATTGAACAAAAATATGACCGCCTGGATTTGTTGATCAATAATGCCGCGCAAACGGTCCGTCGTCCGCCGGGGTTTTATGCGCATCTCATGGCGAATGAAATGCTTTCCTTTGAAGAATTGCCGTCTCATGTTCAGGTGCTTCTTCGTCCTTTTGAGGTGTGCAAACAGCGGCTCATGCCAGGCGTTTCTTCGGTAGCTAGCGAAGCGGTGCCCGCTCTCGCCTGGAATGGGACCATGCCTGGTATTGGGTTGTCAGCGTCGGCTAAGCTTTCGCAGATCCCGTATACGCACGATCATGCGCTGCGATCAGAAAATGTTTTTCCTCAAGGGAAGTTGGACGCCGATCTGCAGCAAGTGGACTTGCGTGAAACCAATAGTTGGCGGTTGGGCCTAGGAGAAATCCCGACGGCGGAGATGATCGAACTTCAACTGGTAAACGCAATTGCCCCGTTTGTCTTGTGCAATGAATTGTCCTCGATGATGAAGCGTGACAACACAGGAAAGAAGCATATTGTGAACGTCTCGGCGATGGAGGGGAAGTTTCACCGGTATACTAAAACGGATCGTCATCCGCATACTAATATGGCGAAAGCTGCTTTGAATATGTTGACGCATACATCGGCCAAAGATTTGGTGAAATATGGCATTTATATGAATGCTGTTGATACCGGATGGGTCACCGACGAAGACCCCTTTGCCTTGTCCCGACGCAAACAAGAGGATCATGATTTTCAGCCGCCCCTGGATATTGTCGACGGCGCGGCCCGTGTTTGTGATCCATTTTTTCATGGCATTTTGACGGGGACGCATTGGTGTGGTAAGTTTCTTAAAGATTATTTCCCGGTCGATTGGTAACAGGGATAACATGATGATAAAGAAAAAAGTTTTATTCGTTTGTATTCACAATTCGGCGAGAAGCCAAATGGCCGAGGCTTGGCTTAACCACATTTGTGGAAATGTTTTTGAAGCTCAAAGCGCGGGGTTAGAAGCAGGGATTTTAAATCCTCTCGTCGTGGAAGCGATGAAAGAAGTTGGCATTGACATTTCTCATAAGAAAACTCAATGGGTGTCAGATTTGATGAAGAGCGGTGAACGTTTTCATTACGTGATCGCGGTTTGTGATGAGGCGAGCGCTGAAAGATGTCCAATTTTCCCAGGAGCCTTGGAAAAGTTGCATTGGAGCTTTCCCGATCCTTCCAGCTTGACTGGAACTGCCGAGGAGAAACTGACAAGAATCCGAGTCATCCGAGATGCAATCAAAGAAAAAATTGAGAGCTGGTGTGCTCAAAAGTGTTCTTCTGCAACGAATTTTGACTTGGATTAAAATGAATCATGAACTTATCTTCCGAACAAGAATTCTTCTGTCCTTATTGTGGAAGTCCGAACAGCATTTCTCTGGATAATGAAGGTCATCAATTCAAATTGGTTGTGGATTGTGAAGTTTGTTGCCGCCCTATCCTGATTCAAGTCCGAATCATCGGCGACGATTATGAATTAGATGTTCATACGGAGAATGAATAAAAGCATGCTATAATGGCTGCCATGTTTAGATGGGATTCTAAAGAAGTTTTAGCCCTTCACGAAAAAACGGTGTGAGGGCTTTTTATTAGGGAGAATGGTATGCGGAAATATGTTTTTTTGTTGATGATGCCTTTGCTGTGGACAGGGTGCGAAAAAGCCAAGACGGGTGAAATGCATGGCGGATTTGCGGTCAATGTCATCGCTGAACCGGTCAAACAAGAAAAGATTACGGAAAAAATTTCTCTGGTCGGAACATTGGCGGCAGATGAGGTGGTTGAAATCAAAAATCAAATTGCCGGGTTGATTGAACAAATTGGATTTGAAGAAGGCCAAGCAGTTAAAAAAGGCCAGATGCTTTTTATGATTGATGCTCGCAAGCTCAACGCGTCCTTGGCCCAGGCTGAGGCAAATTCAGGAATGGCCCAGACGACATTTGATCGACTTTCATCACTGATAGACGCCGGTGCGATTTCTCAGCAAGAATTTGATCAGGCAAAGTCAGATTTGGAAGCTAAAAAAGCTGAGATCGAATTGATTCAAGCCCAACTGAAGGAGACGGTGATTTCTGCATCTTTCGACGGAGTGATGGGGGAACGGAAAGTGAGCATCGGACAATTCGTCAATCAGGGAACAACTCTGACATATTTAATCAGCCAAGACCCGATGAAAGCGGAATTTCGATTACCTGAGCGATTTTTAGGTCAAATGAAAGAAGGTCAAACCATTCAGATGACAGTGGCTGCCTATCCCGACGATGTTTTTGAAGGGCAAGTTTATTTCATTGATCCTCAGGTGGAGGAACAGACCCGTACAGCGTTAATCAAGGCCAAGGTTCCTAATTCCGATGGGAAATTGCGCCAAGGGATGTTTGCCAATCTCGACTTGATCGTTAGTATCCGGTCAGAAGCTTTAACCATTCCTGAAACGGCTCTCATCCCCAAGGGAGAGGATGTCTTTGTTTTTGTTGTTGATG
>JANLHA010000205.1 GCA_024653845.1 Candidatus Omnitrophota bacterium
CACCAGCATTGAAAGGAACAATCAACAATTTCCCGCCTTGAGAAAAACGTTGTGGATTGGCGATTTTGGCTTGATCAACTTTTAAAACCATTTCCTGGTTAAGCAATGGCGCTTGCTTTGCAGAAGAGCTGCAGCCGAACAATGGAATTAAGAAAATAAAAACTAAATATTTTTGAAAATAATATGATTTCATAAACGTGAAGATTCTAACATAGCCCTCGGATAGGCTCAAGGAAAAGGTCACCATTATATACGCCGAGCTTTTTCAGTCAGGCTGCCCAAATGTGCAGCCATTTCAAAAGTCAAAGCATTCGGTGACATCCTCCATTCCCAATTGCCATGAGTTGTTGCAGGCGTATTCATTCGAGCCTCTGCCCCTAAATTTAAAACATCTTGCATCGGAACAATCACCAGCTTTGCTGCGGATTCCCACAACGAATCCATCATCGCGGGCACAATTTCACTTGCAGTCAATTCTCTGCCAAAATATTGGAAAAGATTTTCCAACTCGCGGGGGCCAATATCTTTTTCAAACCACCCCCTGGTCGTGTTATTGTCATGAGTCCCTGTATAAGCGACGCAATTTTGAGGATAGTTTTCTGGCAAATAAGGATGCATCTTCCAATCTCCCCCAAATGCAAATTGCATGATTTTCATTCCAGGGAAATGAAAATGCTCCATCGTTGCCACAACATCGGGAGTGATGATCCCTAAATCTTCGGCAATCAAATTCAAATTGGGAAAGACTTTCAAAATGTATTCAAAAAAATCGTTTCCTGGCCCGGCTTCCCAATGGCCTCGAATGGCTGTCGATTCGTAGGCAGGGATTTTCCAATACCCAACAAATCCACGAAAATGGTCGATCCTAATCACATCAAACAATTTCAAGTTGTGACGAACACGCTGGATCCACCACGCATAATTCAGGTCCTTGAGTCGATCCCAGCGGTAAAGAGGGTTCCCCCAACGCTGTCCGGTCTCACTGAAATAATCCGGCGGAACTCCCGCGACAAAGGGCAGATTCAATTCTCCGTCGAGCTGAAAAATTTCCGGATTGGCCCAGACATCGGCACTGTCATAATTGACATAAATGGGGATATCGCCAACCAACTGAATACCCTGCTGCCTGGCATACTCGCGCAATTTTTCCCATTGCTGAAAAAAAATAAATTGGAAAAATTTGATTCTTTCCATTTCTGGAGCATATCGCATCTGAATTTCTCTTAAAAGAGATGGATTTCGCTGTCGAATTTCCATGGGCCATTCGATCCAGCAGCGTCCACCCAAAAGATCTTTGAGGACACAAAATGTCGCATAATCTTCTAACCAATCTCTATGCTCAGCACAAAACTTGTGATATTCTGCAAAATTTTTGCCTCTGCGCTTAAAACTTTGATAAGCCAAATTCAAAATCTGGAGCTTGAATTGTTTCACATGAGCATAATCAACTTTTGTAGAAAGGGATTGATCAGGAACAACAATGTCTTCTTTGCGTAGCCACCCATCCACAACAAGCCCTTCTGGACTGACAAACAAATCATTGCAGGCAAACGCTGAGGCGCTGCTGTAAGGAGAATTCCCATAAGCCGGATCTGTTGGGTTGAATGGCAAGAACTGCCAATAACGCTGGTGGGCCGTCTTTAAAAAATCGACAAAATGGAAAGCCGCTGGCCCTACGTCTCCAATGCCATATTCCGATGACAAAGAAGAAACATGTAAAAGAATTCCGCTGCCTCGTCGGTCCTTCATCGCAGCCGAATCTCCAGGAGTTGCCCTAAACGTTCAAAATGGTCAGTCGGTCGATGCGGCAATTTCTGATTTAACGAAAAATAAATATTCTGCACTTTCCAAAGATCCGGATAGATATGCAAATTAGCCAAATTATTTAAAAGTTTTTCCATGGTCTCAATAAGAGCTGTATCTTCGGGATTAACCACATAAGAAAGCATCAATTCATTGATCTTCTGGGTGGCTAAGAAATTCAATCGCGCACGATCGCCTTCAACGGATAGCCGGCTCATATCTTCAACAATTTCCTGAAACCGCTCCATGTTCAAAGGATGTTTTTCTAAAACATCACAGAGCTCCCGGTTTAAAATGAATTCCATCACCATTGAGAAGGGGCGCGGCCAAGGAATCCGGAGGTCCCGTTTAACATTCATCAACGGATAATAATGTTCATGAATGTGACGGAAGGACGTCTCAATTTCTACCATCGCAGACTGCAAAACTTCATTAAGAATTTTGAGCTGTTCATCTCGGAAGAGATGAGACAACGTGTAGCGATGAGGAAAGTATTTATTCATGAGACTGACCATTCCCGACATATCATTCTTGAAGAAAGCATCTAAGAATTCTTTTCCTATCACTGAAAAAACTTTTTCATCAATTTCTTCTTTCACCGCTCCCATGAGATGATGATTGCCAAAATAAAAAACAACAAAGCTGCATGGCTGCCGTTCCCAGGTGATTTCAGATTGCACCCACCCCTGTCCCATCGCATAGCGCAAATGTCCAACGATCTTTCGATCATAATGTTTATTCTTGATCGAATAACAATAAATTCCAAAATCTTTAGGGTATTCTTCAAAAAGCGACGATACCGCATAATGCGCGACCACACGCACAAGATCCACAATCGAAGGCTTGACCAAGATCTGATAAACGCTTGCTCCCGTTTTATATTCAGGAACATTGCTTTTGGCTTCCTGCAGAATTTCCAAGAAATCCTTTTCCAGATCCTCACCGGTCACATCTTTAACCAATTGGATCACTCGAGCGGCGTAGTGCAAAATTTGTACGGCTTCGGTCCCTGAAATCTCGTCGAAAAACCATCCGCAACTCGTATACATCAGCAAAGCATTACGCTGGATTTCCAAAAGTTTCAAAAGCCTGACTTTTTCCTGCTCGGGAAGATTCCCCACCATGTTCTGGCTTAAAAAATGGTCGATATTTTTTCTTTCACGATTAAGAATGACATCGATATAAGCGTCTCGAATCAACCACGGATCTATCGTAAAAATACTCATTTCGCGCTCATAAATAGGGGCCACCCGATCTCGCAAATGATCCAAGGCTCGACGCAAAGGATCGCGCCATTGTTGCTGCCAAGGCCCTTGACCAATATGACATCCGCAATTGCTACGCCAACGCTCCACCCCATGCGCGCAACTCCAGGAACTATTTTCATGGATCATCACCTCATATTGAGGTGGAAATTTCTCAAGATATTCCCCATAAATGGTGATGTTCGCCAATTTTTGAGACTCCAAAAAATGAAAACAGTAGGCCAAGGCCATATCACCAAATTTATGATGATGCCCATAACTTTCACCATCGGTGGCGATGCTGACCAATTGCACCTCAGAAGCACCCGAATCAAAATTGCCAAGCAATCGACGGGCAAAATGCTCACCATTTCTTAATAATCCCTCAAAAGCAATCGCCCGTGATGTGGGACCCTGATAGAAAAAGATACTGATGGTTCGTCCCGAAGGCAATCGACACAAATAAGGTCGTCGGGTATCAATGCTCCTTTCATCAACAGTTGTCCACGGGTCGTCTTCCATGCCGATCCGACGGATTTTCTGCGCCTGATGAGGAGCCAAAATGGTGAATTTGATTCCTTCATGCGCCATGATGTCTAAAGATTCTACGTCCACCGCGGTTTCCGCCAACCACATCCCTTCAGGTTTCCGACGGAAACGATACTCAAAATCCTTAATCCCCCAAATGACCTGCGTGCGCTTATCTCGAGTATTGGCCAAAGGCATGATCATATGGTTATATACTTGGGCCAACGCCGAGCCATGCCCCGAGAATCGGTTCTGGCTCACTGCATCGGTTTCCAAAATGGTTTTATACGTTTCCGGGTCTTTTTTTTCTAACCAAGATAAAAGGGTCGGGCCAAAGTTGAAGCTCATCCGCGAATAATTATTCACGATCTCGACGATCTTCTTATTTCCATCGAGAATTCGAGAGGCGATATTACGGGCGTAACATTCATCCGTGATCCGTTCATTCCAATCATGATAGGGATACGCGGATTCTTGCAACTCGATGGCTTCCAACCAAGGATTTTCTCGAGGAGGCTGATAAAAATGGCCGTGAATACAAATGTATTTTTTCATAATGAATTTTAAACTTTATTTTGCTTAAAGAATAAAATTGATAACGGGGGCAGCGTCAATGACAAAGAATGAGAACGGCCATGAAAAGGCATGGAGTCCGCCCATTTTCCTCCCAAATTGCCCATTCCGCTTCCCCAATATTCTTTAGCGTCGCTATTGAAAATCTCTTGCCAGAAACCGGCATCAGGAACACCCACACGATAATCATGTCGCGGGACCGGCGTGAAGTTGCAGACAACCACGATTCGGTCCAAAGGATTGTGACCGCGTCGCTCATAACTGATGACTCCACCCTCCCAATCGCTGGCATCAATCATGTGAAAACCTCGGCCATCAAAATCAACTTGATGCAAAGCTTTTTCTCGTCGATAAAGCGAATTGAGCTCTTTGACCAATTTTTGGATTCCCTGATGAGGCGCGTAGTCTAAGTGATGCCAATCCAAACTGTAATCATGTCGCCATTCACCCCATTGGCCAAATTCATCCCCCATAAACAAAAGATGCTTGCCGGGATGGGCAAACAAATATCCCAAAAGAAGTCGCAAGTTCGCAAACTTCTGCCAATCATCTCCCGACATTTTTCCTAAAAGAGACCCTTTCCCATGAACAACTTCATCATGAGAAAGTGAGAGGATAAAATTTTCCGTGAACATATAAAGAAAACTGAAGGTCAAATCGTTATGGTGATACTTGCGATAAATCGGATCTTTCTTAAAATATTCGAGCGTGTCATGCATCCACCCCATGTTCCACTTCATTCCAAAACCCAATCCTCCTAAAAAGACAGGCCGAGAAACTCCCGTCCAAGCGGTCGACTCTTCCGCCATCATCTGAACATCCGGATAATTTTGATAAACCACTTGATTGAGTTGTTGCAAGAATTGAATCGCATCAAAGTTCTCTCGCCCACCAAATTCATTGGGAATCCATTCTCCTTCTTTGCGGGAATAGTCCAAGTAAAGCATCGAAGCCACCGCATCCACCCTCAATCCATCAACGTGATATTTATCCAGCCAAAAAAGAGCATTGGAAATCAAGAACTCTCTAACCTCATGGCGGCCGTGATTAAAAATATAGCTTTTCCAATCAGGATGATAACCTTTCTTGGGATCGTCATGTTCATAAAGATGGGTCCCGTCAAAATACGCCAACCCGTGTTCATCCGACGGGAAATGCGAAGGCACCCAATCCAAAATAACTCCAATATCATTTTGATGAAAGGTATCCACCAAATACATAAAATCTTCCGGCGAGCCATAACGATGCGTGGGAGCAAAATATCCCGTGTTTTGATA
>JANLHA010000212.1 GCA_024653845.1 Candidatus Omnitrophota bacterium
TTTCGGATTTTTCTTATTAACGATATACGCCGCCAGGCATCGTACGCCATTGCCGCACATTTCAGCTTCAGATCCGTCAGCGTTGATGATACGCATTCGGTAATCCGACTTTTTGGAAGGCTCTAAAATGAGTAGCCCATCAGCTCCAACTCCATTAGTGCGATCACACATTTTGGGCGCGAGTTTTTGGTAATTCAGGCCCTTTTGAAATTCCAGAACGAGAAAATCGTTCCCCGCACCGGCCATTTTTGTGAAAGTGATTGTTTTCATTTTCTAATTTGATTTCATATTATCAGTGAAGGGAACAACCCATTCGTTCACACGAACACCGTCTTCACTAGAATTGAAAACCTTATGGAAGACGGCGTCCGGAGTTCACTCATGGATTATTCCCTTCACTGATTTTAATATTTAAATAAACGCCGGAATCCTTTCCCCTTCAATCAAATGTTCAAACGTTTCGCGTTCTTTGACGATGGCAAATTGCTTCCCCTTAACCAAAACTTCTGGGCCCCGCCCTCGCACATTGTAATTGCTCGACATCACATATCCATATGCACCGGCACTCATGACCGCCAGCAAATCTCCCTGCTTCAAAGCCGGCAACATCCGGTCTTTGCCTAAAAAGTCTCCACTTTCGCAAATAGGCCCGACGACATCGACTTTGACTCTTTTCGCATGCGTCTCTTTGACCGGCACAATTTCATGATAAGCATTATACAACGAAGGCCGAATCAAATCATTCATTCCACCATCAACAATTAAGAACTTCTTGAATCCATTATCCTTCAAATACAAAACTTTAGTCACAAAAATTCCGGCGTTCCCAACAATGAACCTTCCTGGTTCCATAATGATCTTCAACCCCGTCTTCTCTAAATAAGGCAAAACGGCATTGGCAAAATCCTGAGCAGTCTGTGGCTTTTCATCTTTATAAATGATCCCCAACCCACCACCAATATCCAAATGGGTAATTTCAATACTTTCCTTCTTCAGCGATTCAATAAACTCAATCATTTTCTTGACGGCATTGATAAATGGCGCACTTGTGACAATTTGCGATCCGATATGAATATGCAATCCTTTGATTTCAATGTAAGGATATTTCTTGCGCTGCTTAAGAATGGCACGTGTCGAGGCTAAATCAATCCCAAATTTATTTTTTAATGTCCCTGTTGTAATAAAGTCATGCGTCGCTGCTTCAACGTCGGGGTTGATCCGCAAAGCCACCTGGGCTTTTTTCCTCATATCTTTAGCGATTCGATTAATGAATTCCAGTTCAGGAACAGATTCCACATTGAAAAATAAGATTCCTGCTCGTAAAGCAAATCGGATTTCTTCTTCGGTTTTTCCAACGGACGCAAAGACAATCTGCCTGGGATCCGCTTTAACCATCAAGGCTTTTTTGAGTTCGCCAATGGAAACAATATCGAGTCCCGCACCTTCATTGAGCAACGATTTGACAACAGCCATATTGTCATTGGACTTCATGGCAAAACAAATTAACGGGCTGACCGGAGCAAAGGCCTTTTGTATTTTTGTAAAATGATCGATCAGCGTCTTGTGACTATAAATGTAGCAAGGTGTTCCCACCTTACGAACCACGTCGCTGATCTTGACATCTTCACAATACAGTTCAGCTTTTTTGAAATGGAAATCATGCATAATTACACCTAACGTTTAATTCTCTTTACAGATTCTTTAGATTCAACTGAAGTACGAGGATTAATAATTTGCTTAATTATCTTTGAATTCAATAAAGGATGATATTCTTTCAAGACCGAGTCATCAAGGTCTCTCAATTGTTCCTCTTCCTTTCCTGAATATTTTAAAGCAATAAGTTTACCGACAATTTCATGAGCTTTTTTAAAAGGCACTTGATTTTTTACAAGGTAATCAGCAATGTCGGTTGCGTACAAAGACTCATCTTTCAATTGGTTTTCAATATTTTTTGTTTTAAAACTGATATTTTTGTTCGTTAAAAGCTCAGCTAATACCCTTAAAGACTGCTGAATGACTTTGAACGAATCAAACAGTGGTTCTTTGTCATGTTGCATATCACGGTTATATGCAAGAGGCAATCCTTTCATAACAACAAGAACATTCATCAAATTTCCGTAAAGACGTCCAGTTTGTCCTCGGACGAGCTCAAAAACATCAGGATTCTTTTTCTGCGGCATCAAAGAACTTCCCGTACAGAAAGCATCATCAATGTCAATAAAATCAAACTCTTTCGATGCCCAAAGGATCATATCTTCGGATAAACGAGACAAGTGCATACCGAGAATAGCTAAAGCACTGAGGATTTCAATCACAAAATCACGATCGCTGACCGCATCCAAAGAATTGGATGGTGGGGTGATTATTTTCGATTTAAGTTCAGCCACAAACTTAACTGCATTTTGGTTATATTTTTGAGAATTGATAAACGTCCCAGCTAAAGCCCCAGAACCAAGAGTTAATTCAATATTACCAATTGCATTCATTAATCTTTTATGGTCTCGGGTAAGCATTTCATAATAGGCATGAAAGTATTCACCAAGCGCCACTGGAATTGCATGTTGTAAATGTGTATAACCTGGAATAAAAATTTGTTGCTCTGCAGTTTTCTTGGCTAAATCTAATAAATGATCCCGTAAGACACTTAATATTGATGCAGTTTCTTCGATATTAATCAAACAATATAATTTTGTATCAAAAACTACCTGATCATTACGAGAACGACAAGTATGTAATTTTAACGCAGCTTCTCCAAAGCCCTCCTTTTCTAAATCTTTTTCCAGACGTGATTGAATATATGAATGGATATCTTCAAAAGAGAAATCTGGTATAAATTGATCATTCTCGATCTCTTGAATAATGACCTTTAATCCCTTTGCCAAAGCATCATATTCTGCTGGCAAAAGCAATCCGGCATCTTTGAGGATTTGAATGTGAGCAAGCGAACCGAAACAGTCATATCGAGCCAACTTGTAATCAAATTGAATCGATCGACCAAATACCTCGACGAATTTATTCGTCGGCTTCTTAAATCGTCCACCCCAAAGTTTAGACATTCTTAGGTTCCTCGTTTCGCGCTTGGATATGGCATGCCCCAGAGCCGAATGAACCCTTCGGCCAATTTTTGATCAAAGACATCTTTTTCTCCATACGTCGCCAGCTCTTCTTTATAAAGAGAGTTAGGGGACTTGCGTCCCACCACGTCGCAGTTTCCTTTATAAAGCTTGATTCGCACCACACCACTGACCCTTTCTTGCGTTTGATCAACGTGAGCATCCAACTGCTGCTTGAGCGGCGTTTCCCAAAGTCCGTAATAAATCATCTCGGCGTACTTAAGTGAGATGGCTTCTTTATAATGTAACGTTTCACGATCGAGAACCAACGCTTCCAAATCCTTGTGAGCGCGATAAAGGATCGTTCCGGCCGGGTTCTCATAAATTTCGCGCGATTTAATTCCGACCAAACGGTTCTCG
>JANLHA010000221.1 GCA_024653845.1 Candidatus Omnitrophota bacterium
TGTAACAAATCTCCGCACAGTCCTGACAATGCTCCATATGCTGATGTTTCGCGCACTCATCGGCACATGCTTGACAAATTTGGGCGCATAACCCACAAACTTTGTTAGAAAACTCTGACCCGCGAGCCATGATGGCCGCTGCGCTTCGACAAATGTCCGTACATGTTCGATCCAGCTCAATACATCGCGTCAAGGACTTCACGTCCTTCTCTCCAAGACACTCCATGGCGCAATGTTCGCAAATGACGGCACACTCCTCACAGATATTGATATATTTCTGATATTTTTCATGAGTCATAGGATTTCCTCCTCTAGGAGATTCTTAACATTAGTTATACTTTAACAAAAGATAAATTAACGGAAGATTAAAAAAGAATTAGCGTTAAAAGAAAGATAAGCACAAAAATAAATAAAAAAACCCAAAGCATCCGAAGGCGTGTTTGCAACCATAGAAAACAACTCTTTTCAATGCTTTGCAAATCAAACCTTCCATGTCTATCAAAATCGCCCTCGACAGATTTCCACAAATTTGATGGACGATTGGGATCTTCCATTTCTTCTGTTTGCTGACTTTGATACCCATTCTTGGCTAAATACTGATCGCCCCATGCAGGAAAAAATTTATTTCCCCAAATGAAAAGAGATGCTCGAAAACTCACATTCAATTCCCGTCGGGGGTGTTGCGCGGCCCATAAAACGGCTTCCACTCCAACTTCCGGCTGAAAAATAGGTGGGACCGGCTGAGCTTTTCTTGGCAAACGAGACTGGGTCCAATCAAATTGGGGGGTATTCAAAGCTGGCATTTGAATCATACACGCTTGGATATGACTTTCTTCATGCCGCAGTTCACTTTGCAAAGCATCTTGAAAACCTTCGACGGCATGCTTCGCAGCAGAATATGCCGATTGCAATGGAATACCTCGATAAGCTAAAACAGAGCCTATCTGGATAATGATTCCCTGGTCTCTTTTTCGCATATGGCGAAGCGCAGCCAACGTCCCATAAACGACCCCTAAATATGTCACCTCAGTTACCCGCTGATACTCTTCAGCAAGCATCTCTTTGATCGGTGAAAAAACTGAAACCATGGCATTATTGACCCAAATATCAATCGGGCCCATTTCTCTCTCAATTTGTTCAGCAGCGGAATCCATCATGGCTGAATTGGAAACATCCAAAGCTAAACTCATGCATTTCACATCATAAGTTTCAATTTCTTTCTTGACCTTCTCAAGTCGAGCTTGATTGCGGGCCAAAATCACCACATGAGCTCCCTGCTGAGCAAATCCTAATGCTATAGCTTTGCCCAACCCCGCTGATGCACCTGTCACAACCACAATTTTAGATTCAAACTTTTTACGGAACGCATTCATAACGTTTGATAAAATCCTCCTAGAATCATTCCAAAAATGATATGAGCTAAAATTACAGACAGAGGAGTTGAGAACCCATAATTCAAACCTAAAAAACCTGGTGGTTCCAATTGTTTAACAACAGTAGGACCATACTGTTCATTAGCCATGCGAGGATGAAGGGCTGATAAATTTGGTAAGACCAAAGATAAAACAAACATGGCATGAACAAAACCAATAATGGATCCCTTCTGCCACGTGACTTCACCCCATACATGAAAAGCCATCACATAAATCAAAGAGAATAAATACCCATTCATCATGTGAATAAGCAATCCAATCCATTTGGCCTTGTCTCGGTTGGGCGTAAAAATTGTTCCCAATACCAAAGGAATATTCATTCGAGTCCATCTCATTCCCTGGCTCAAAGAAAGAATCGTTGTGAGAACAGTGGTGGCCGCAAAACCCCATATGGCCCAGCTGGTCCAATTCATTTTGAATCCTCACTAAAACATTTTTCTCTCTTATTAATGGCGATAGCTGCGCTCATCACTCCCAAATGAGAAAAAGCCAAAGGAAAATTTCCTAAAAGATCCTTTGTCGTCGGATCAATTTCCTCACTCAACAGTCCCAGATCATTTGCACAATTCATGACACGTTCAAACATGTTTTTGGCTTCGGCCAAAGTTCCACCGCCCTTAGCCAAATATTCTATAGCCCAAAAACTGCATAGAATAAAGGCTCCCTCCTTTTGATTCTGGTTCCGGTAAAATAAGTATTCGTTCGCTGACAAATGTTCTCTCACTCTTTGATAAGTGCTTTTCATGTCAAAATCCATCGAGGAATAGAAATCATATAATGACAAAAGCAAAAGATTGGCATCAACGTCTCGGCCTCGTAACGTGGCCGCATCGCTGTTCAAATTTTCATTCCAAGACAACTTTCGAATCATTTTTGAAATCTCTGCCTGTGTGGTTATGATCTTATTAAATTCCTTAACACTCAATGAAAGCAAGTGATCCGCATTCAATTCACGCAAAGCCTTCAACCCTACCCAACATAAAAGAAGCGAATGCGTAAAGTGCTCTTTCTGTCCTCGTATTTCCCACATTCCCGCATCTTCTTCATGCCAATGGTCACAGATAAAACGCCCCAATCCCCTTAACATTTTTTGGGTTTCCCGATCCACTCTCGATTCTTCACTCAAGACCATTTTTGCGGCATAAATCACCTCTCCATAAAGATCCAATTGTTTTTGATCAAAAGCCGCATTCCCTAGTCTGACAGGTCGAGACCCCCCATATCCCTGGATGTCTTTTAAAACCCTTTCGCGAGGGGGATGTCGACCATAAACATCATATAAAACTTTGAGCTCAGGTCGAGTCAAAGAAGTAGCATGAAGGAGCCAATTGACAAATGCTTTGGCTTCGTTTTTTAAATTCAACGTCAATAGCGATTGGATGGTGAAAGAGGCATCTCTCAACCAGCAATAACGATAATCCCAATTGAGGTCTCCTCC
>JANLHA010000226.1 GCA_024653845.1 Candidatus Omnitrophota bacterium
GGTAAATAGACAAAGAAGAATTTCCGTACCTTCGCTCCTTAATCCGCTGAATTTGGCCTTCGGCTTCAGGTAGAGAGTCTTCCAAGGAATGCTCAATGAGGACCGTGCAATTGGGGCCTACTATAACATGGGCCCCTAGGGTTTTCAAGGCTTTTTTTCCCAATCCGCGCTGGTATGGGGGATCTATAAAGATCACATCAAATCGACGCTCTTGCCGCGCAAATTCTTTGATGGAAGCCAAGCCATCTCCAGAGATAACCTCAAATTTTCCCTGAAAATCAGGGGCATTAAGGACTCCTAACAAACGTAAATTTTCTTCGATCACCTTTAAACACAATGGCGTTTTCTCAACAAACGTCACCTTTTCGGCACCCAACGACAAGGCCTCTAACCCCACGGCTCCGCTCCCCGCGAAAAGATCAAGAAAATGAATTCCGCTCAGATCATGCCCTAAAATGTCAAAGATGGCTTTGCGCACCATATTCTGCGTAGGGCGAATTTCAGCCGGCATATAAAAATTACGGCCTCTCAATTTTCCTAAAAGAATTTTCATAAAAATAATTAAATCAAGCAGCAGCGGTCATCGCTAAATACGTTGGATATCGCTGCTCAATCACCTCTTTTAAAACACGATGAGATTCTTCTTTCAATTCAGGATCTTGATGAATCAAACCCAGAGCCTCTGTTCGTGCCAGCTCGAGAATATCCATCTGAGTCAGCGGATTGGCAAAACGCAGTTCACTCAACCCGTGCTGATGCCTTCCAAAATAATGGCCTGGTCCACGAATCAAAAGGTCCTGCTCGGCAATCTTGAATCCATCGGTCGTCGCGCACAATGTTTCAACTCGACGCTGAGACTCCTCTGTCACCGGATTAGCGATCAGAAAACAATGAGCGTCCTTGATCCCACGCCCCACACGTCCTCTCAACTGATGCAGCTGTGACAAACCAAAGCGGTCCGCATGCTCGATGACAATCACATTGGCTTGAGGCACGTCAATTCCAACTTCCAGAATACTGGTTGCAACCAGTATTTGCAATTGGCCTTTTTGAAATTTTTGCATTACCTTTAAGGCGTCTTCTTTCTTCATTTGCCCGTGGATCATTCCCATCGAAAGCCCTTTGAATTCATTTTTCTGCAAATGTTTAAACATTTTTTGAGCTGCCTTGAGGTCAACTTTTTCAGACTCTTCAATCAAAGGATAAACAATATAGGCCTGCTCCCCCTTCTCAACGAGCTTTTTGACATTTTCATAAACCATTCCAGCCTCCTCGAGCGGATACCACTTCGTCATGATTTTCCCGCGATTTCGAGGCATCTCATCTAGAATCGAAACATCAAGATCTCCATACAATGTGATATTCAACGTCCGCGGGATCGGGGTTGCGGTCATCACCAGACAATCCGGATTTTGCCCCTTAGCGGAAAGGATCGCCCGCTGACGAACTCCAAACTTGTGTTGCTCATCGATCACGACATAGCTGAGATTGACAAAGTTGAGAGTCTCATTTAAGAGTGCATGGGTTCCAATGACCAAATCAACTTTTCCTGATTTGATGTCAGCATAAACTTTCTCGCGCTCTTTCGACGTGATATTGCTCGTCAAAAGAGCAACTCTCATTTTCTTGAGCCATCTACTCTTTAGAAAATTTTGGATCTTCTCATAATGTTGTTGAGCAAGAATTCCCGTTGGAGCCATGATTGCGGATTGTTTGCCATTTAAAAAAGCAACAACACATCCCCAAAAAGCCACAATGGTTTTTCCAGCACCCACATCGCCCTGCAACAGGCGCAGCATCGGTGTCTTCTTCTGCATATCGCTAGCCATCTCGGAAATGCAACGTTTTTGCGCCCCCGTCAAAGCAAAAGAAAATAACTGAGAAAACTTTTCGATCATCTCAGCGTTGATCTCATGAGCCACGCCTTCTTTTTGGATGATACTCATCCGTCGCTTTCGCACTGCAATCTGAAATAAAAAAAACTCTTCAAAAGAAATACGCCAAATCGCGGACTCCTGCAATTCCTGTGTTTCAGGAAAATGAATATTTTTAATACTCCTCTTGATATTCACAATCCGATGTTGATTGCGAAGAGCCACAGGGAGAATATCTCGCAACTCATCAACGTGATGCTCGAGCGCATAAAAAATCACTTTACGCAAATAACGCTGCCCCATTCCTCGGGTTAAGGGATAAATGGGAACGATTCGTCCCACACTCAAATTGTTCTCTTCCCCCTCTTCAAGAAACTCGTATTCGGGTGAAACCATCTGCAAACGGTTTTTATAAACATCCACTTTACCGTAAAAAATGACCTCTCTTCCGGTTTTAAAATATGCCGTCAGATAAGGCTGATTAAACCACACACAAAACATGCGGCCCGTGCCGTCGTCGATGATAACTTCTTGAACATGCTTGTGAGTGTACCAGGTCTTTCGTCCCGCCTGAACGATCACGCGACCTCGGACAACTTGATATTGCCCCAGCTGGGCCTGAGCGATGGGAGTCAGAGATGTCCTGTCCTCATACCGTCGAGGGAAGAGATACAGCAAGTCTTCAACGGTAGAGACGCCTAAATTGGCGAAGAGCTTCTTTCGGGCAGGGCCAACACCTTTGATGTATTGGATAGGATAAATATGAGTATCACCCTTTGATAAGAGGATTGATTCTTAAAATCAACGCATCTCCAATTTGCTCAATCAATTCAACACGATCACCTTGATAGGCAAAAAGGTGCATCTGATTCTTACGGACCAAACAATAAATCTCTTTACGATCTTTCAAGAAATCTGAAACTTGCTCATACGTCCTCATGAAAAGAATCGGATGCGCACTAAAAAAATTACTGCTTTGGTCCACAACAACCACATTTTTGTCGGTGTAGTAGTGTACTCCCCGGGCAAAAAATTTGCTTGTGATAATGGTGTCCCCCTCGGGATCCAACTTCAATAAATGCAATGCGGCTTCTTGACTAGAAACATAGGGCTCAATATTTTTATAAGGAATGAAAGCAAATAAAAGAATCAAAGGAACTTGAGCTGCCATCAGATAGACGATAGAAGAGTAGCGTTTTCGCAAAAGAAAAAGCATGATTAAAACTGTACAAAATAAGAACAAAGCTGAAAACTTGAAAAGGATTTCTTGCGAAGGCACATATTGATAGTAATTGAAAGGGATGAGTTGTCTCGATAATAGAAAAAAGAAAACTAGAAAAAGAAGATACACCAAAGCTGTAAAAATCGCGAGAAGAGAAAACATTCCACCATTTCTCTTCTCTAGCAAATGGCTCAGATAGTCACCCCCCAAGACCGCCAATGCAGGGAAAACCGGTAAAATATAGCTTGCCAGTTTAGAATGGGCGAATTGGAGCGTTACAAAAACACCAACGACCCAGCAGGTCAAATAAAGATACAGAGGATTTGGGTTTCTTTCCCATAGCCGTTTTCCCAAATAAAAAAATGATCCCAGGATGACAAAACTCCAAGGAAAAGTTCCCAGAAGCATTGTTGCGGGATAAAAATACCACTTGTCATTCGATGGATGCTCAGCGGCAGTGATTCGTCGAATATGGTCGTTCTGAAAAAATTCACTGATAAATGCGTTCCCGAATGTGTTGATCATATAAAGATACCAAGGCAAAGCCAAAACTAAGAATATCAGAAGACCTTTTAAAAAATTTTTATTAAAAAAATACTTCAAATCCTTTTTGATCCCGAGAAATAAAACGACAGAAACCGATGGAAAAACAATTCCTAAAAGACCTTTGGTAAGAACTGCCAGCGCCGCGAAAATATAAAAAAGAAAAATTTCTCGAGTAGCACTTATTCCCTTCCGATATCCCTCATAAAAGAAAATCATCGATAGTGTG
>JANLHA010000231.1 GCA_024653845.1 Candidatus Omnitrophota bacterium
ATCATAGGAACTGCGATAAGCTGTAGCTATTTGAGAGGAGTCCCGGTGGTCAATTAAAAATTGTAGTGTCTGCTCGTCTACAAAAGGCAAGTCACAGCCCAAAACCAACCATGGAGTTTGCGGATTCGTTGCAAAAGCAGACAAGATTCCGCCCAAGGGTCCAATATTTTGATAAGAAGTATGGTCATGAATTTGAGGATGATTTTTATAAAGGGGATCATCTCTTTGCTCTTCTCGAGTCGACAAGAAAACGTTCGCACAAAATTTTTTCAGGAGATCAAAACAAACGAGAGCCTGTTCCTTACCAGAATATTTGAGCTTCCCTTTATCTTGTCCCATCCGTCGGCTTTGACCGCCAACGAGGACCAAACCTGTTAATTTTAATTTTTCCATCGCCAATATGGTAACACGTCTCCTTTTCCAAAAGATTCTTCTCCCTCAGGGAATTCCACAAATCCATCAGATTCCGAAAGCGCGGCATAATCTCCAGAATCTGTATAGCCTATCAGTGTTGCCACGCGCTTGCCTTCAGAATTATCTCGAACAGAAACCGGATAGAAGTGAGTAAAATTTTTAGCTTTTTTATATTCTTGCGAAAGAATCACACGCTCTGACGGCTTCAACTCTAGCCCTGCCGCTCGACGCAAATAAGGCAAGGCATATCGATAAATACAAACTTCGGTAGAAGCAGGATTGCCTGGAAGCGCAAAAACGGGCTTTCCCAATGAGCTTTGTCCAAACCAAAAGGGTTTGCCAGGGCGCTGCTTCACTTTATGGAAGAGAACTTTGACGCCCAACTCCTGCAAAACTTGCGGAACATAATCAAACTTTCCCATTGATACGCCACCACTCAGAATGATGACATCAAAACGCTGCAATATCTCTTTGAGAGCAACCAAAAGTTTCGAAATATCATCGGCTAAATGAAAAATCTCCACATGAGGAAATCCAGCCAGTTGCAAAGCTGCCTGTACCATGTACGCGTTCGATCGACGAGATTGGTGAACTTCAACGGGTTGATCGATATCGACCAACTCATCTCCTGTTCCAATCACGGCAATCTTCGGCGAGATTGTCACCTTCAAAAAAGCTTTACCAACACTTGCGGCCACGGCGATCTGTTGCGGGCCTAGGATGGTTCCTGACTTGAGCAAAAGCTCGCCCTTTTTATAAACGCTGCCTTGTCGTCGAATATTTTGCATCCGTTCGGGCTGCACGTCGTCTTTGACTGTTGCTCGTCCCTGATCAACGATGATATCTTCAACGGGAATCATGCAATCACATCCTTGAGGAAGGGGCGCGCCTGTCATGATTTCAATACAATGTTTTGGACTTTTCAGTTTACCGATTGGCGATCCGGCAGCCATGGTTTCTTGGATTTGAAAACTTCTCTCCCCTTTCTCCCAACTTGAAAAATCAATAACGATCCCGTCCATCGAAACGCGGTCCGTTGGAGGCTGATCACGATCGGCAAAAATGTCTTCGCGTAGAACGAAGCCGTAAGAGTCCTTAAGCGCTCGGCATTCTTCAGGGAAAACACGAACATGATCTAAAATATTTTTTTCAGCTTCTTGAACGGAAATCATCTATTCCTCTCAACGGCAGTCGCCATGGCACGTCTTAAAATCCATAATAGCGTGCCTAAAAAAATCAATTCTGCCGTCACATAAATCCCCAACCCCAACACCGCACCTTCTGTAAATCCATACGAATGTAATCCCACACTCAACAAATTGACTCCAAACCACGCCCACATGACGACAAGCATCCCTAAAACGCTTCCAACAGCGACACCGACCGGTCCAATAAATTTTCCAACCCGCGCATGAAAAATCATCGCCGTCCAGAGAATTATCAAAAGCGCACCGTTTTCTTTAGGGTCCCATCCCCAAAATCTTCCCCACGACTGGTCCGCCCAGATGCCGCCTAAATTCGTCCCTAAAAATGTCGTGGTCAACCCAAATCCCAAAATCGCCATCAGATATCGATATGTCGTGGCCAAACGTTGAGTCTCCCGTGGACGAAGCCAACGTTGAATCAAATACACGTGCCCAACAACTCCCGCGACACAACATCCGGCATACCCAATCGTGATGCTCAAAACATGAGTGCTCAGCCAAAAGTTGGAATTGAGAACCGCGACCAACATCTTGAGCGTATCTCCATCCGAACTGAACTTCCCAGCCAATGTCAAAAACACAAATCCCGAAAAACTGGCCACAATCAATCCCAAGCCTTGCCGTTGGAATCGCTCAATTAGAATGCCTAATCCCACGCTGACAAGTGCCACAAAAATAAAAGTTTCATAAAGAGTGCTTACCGGCGGGCGAGACAAAATTAAAATTCGCAGAATGATTCCAAAAATATGGGGCAAAAACCCTAACATCACCAAAACAAAACTTAATGTTCGATAAATTTTCTTCTCAGAAAGCAAAGCTATTAAAATCAATAGAAATGCCAAACCATAAACGATTCTTGAGAAAAGAAAAAATGGAAAACTGTTATACGACTTTTCTAGAAAAAGTTTTTGGGAAAGATTGGGATGCCGATTTTGAATTCGATTGAGAATCGATGAAGAGAAACTACGACCCGCCATATCGAATTTCAAAAAATCCCCTGACCAATAACCCGCCATCATATCAGCCATGGCTTTGATTTCTTTTTGTCCTTCTTCGGAATTGAGCCCCGAGGCCATCGATTCCCATGGATTCATCCAATCCTCTTCATCCACGTACGACGGAATGATAGCTAACGGAATATCTTGATATAAAACTCCCCAGCGATAAAGATTCATCATCACGGTCATCAATTCTTGATCACGAGAGTCCCATTGATCCTGAGGTTTACGCTCAAGGGTTTTGCTAATCTGATAAATTTGATCCGCGCGCTGAATTATATCCAGATAGCTGAATTGCGTTGAATTTGAAAGCAATCCTAACTCCTGACGAAGCTCTTCGCTTGTTACAGAAAAATCGGGATGGGGAATCACAAATAAAAAAGATCGCGATAATTGTGCATAGAGCTGTAAATTTTGGTGCAGTCGAATGATCTCATGATCTAGAGAAGTACGCTCTTTCTGGGGGATTTGAAGTGCGGCCTGATAAAGCCCAGCCAATTTAGAATAACCTTTTTCAAGCTCGTTAAAAGAATAACGTCGTTTCGTTTTTGGCGTGACTCCCATCCCCATAGGAATTTGTGGATCGTTGATTAAAAAAACCATGTCATCTCGAGTGAATTCCGGAGCAAAAAGCAGACGACTCAACCACTCCATCGCAGGCTTACGATCCCATGTTCGTCGACCAGAAAACTGTAAAAGAATGTTTTGAGAAAATGTTTCCAACGGCTTGATACGGCCTTCATGAAGAATCGGCAGGCTTTTGATCGCCTCCACAGATTTCAGTCCCTGAGGTTCAATGGGTTTCCCATTGAGCGGACAAATTTCCTGTGCCCCGACGATGCCAGTCCCCAGAGCCCAAATCAACATAACTTTTATCAAAAAATCTTTCATTTTTTTCTCAGCATTCCCAATACAAAAAAATGAACGACCAATCCTAAAAATGTGATGAAAGCCGAAATATAAGGAAGAATTCGACCTGCGTTCTTGACCACGGCCAGCGTTGAAGATTCTCGCCCCATCGCATCGATCGAATAGGAAGCTTGATAAAACGTGAAATCTTTGTATCTTAAAGGCTCATTCATTGAGATCAATACCTCGCGATTCATTTGACGATCTTGGATTTCAACCAAGCTTTGATAACTGCGCGCGATTTCTGTATTAGGATGCAATTCTTTTCGAAAATCTTTCAACTGAAGAACAAATGGCAAAACATATTTTTTGCGTCGCAATTGGAAAAAATATTTTTGATCACCAACCAAAATTTGAGTTGGCTTTCCTTCTCCCCCATACAATAAAACATCTCCAATTTCTTGGTTTTCACTTTTATCCAAGACCTTAAAAATCCCACCCGGGATATTCTTTTCAGGCTCCTTGTTCCATACACTAGGCTTGAGCACTCCAATCCCGGAATCATTAATTGAGGGAATTTTTGTTGCTTCGGTCTCACGAAAAGCTTGGCTGTTAGAATAAAAAACTTGTGGGACAATCTTCAAATCCCATTCATCAACTGTGAGAATCTTTTGAGATTTCAAAAACGTATCATCAAACGCAATAACCTGACGAGTGATGGGAGAATCCTTCCAAATCGAAAGCTCCCACTGATGATAAGCCGAAGAGACATTCGAGCTCTGACCTTCCATCAATGTCAAATTGGATTCTTCAGCAAGATGAAAGGTCACAAAGGCTGCAAAAAAGTACGTTAACAATCCAGCATGAATAATCCAAATCCCTAGCGACTCCCATCGTGCCTTGAATCTCACCATTGTTGCGCAAAAAAGATTCACAAAAAGGACCCACAAAACCAACTGCGCGCCGGGAAAAGGGAAAAATCCTCCCGCCAAAAAGAAAAGAGAATAAAAGAACTTATGTTGTGCAAGATAAAGCCCTTGGTAGACCTGGGCCACGGTTCCCCAAAGGGTCAGAACAAACAATAAAAAAAGACAGGTGAGGGTGATGCGCAGCGAAGATAATCGCTGAACTAAAGCAGATTTTTGCAGACGATTTAAGAAAGGATTTTTAACGAACGG
>JANLHA010000233.1 GCA_024653845.1 Candidatus Omnitrophota bacterium
TCAAGATTGAAGTGAATTTCATGAATATGCTCGAAATGATCATTAATAAGAATCTGGCTGATCGTCGCAGACCTCGAGGCATATCGAGAGATCAATGCCGCACCGCCAATCACGACATGGAGTTCGACATCAGGCCTTTTCTTCAGTTCCTCCAGGACAAGCATATTCCTGCTGTAGTGGATGAAACTGGTTATGACAAAACAGATCTTCCTCTTTTTCATGGTATCAGTCATACATTAGTCATTCCGGCCCAACCGGCCAGTATATTTTTCTCTTGTCAATCTCTCCTCAGGTAGAAGCTCCAGGCTACCATTACCCAAGGCTATTTCATATTTATCGCGCCACTCACAAATCTGTCTGAATGTTTCCGGTTCGCTGGCAATCGAATGCGTAGTGATTGGAGGTATCCCCTTACCGACCGCATGTGGTGTTTGCAGAGTGTGTTTATCAAGAGTGAAATGTTTTTCTATGTATTTTACCCCCATGCCCATGGCAAAAATTGGTGCTTCGATCCCTTCAGTATGGTCGGAATAACCGACATGCGGCGTCAAGCTCTGCAGCCAGAGTAACTTTCCCATATTGGCTTTTTCAAGCGGGCAGGGGTAGACCGAAACGCAGTGCATCATCGTGAATTCTCCGCTCTTTAATATTTCTACCGCTTGTTCTATCTCTTCTTTGGTCGACATTCCTGTAGAAACGATTACCTCTTTGAAGTTATCGCGGAGTTTCTTCAGAAAGTATGACGCCTTCAGATCGGTGCTTGCTACTTTGATTTTTTCCAGACCGAGTTCTTTCAGGAACGGTATCCGATCGCTGTTATAGCAGGTAGTCAGGAACTCAACGCCGTTTTTCTCACATTCCTCTTTCAGCTCATAGTGAGCATCGTCAGATAACTCAAGGGAAGCGTAGCGCGCCTTATCCGGATCGCTCTCATCGACATTTCTGCTCTGCCAGGACTGGAACTTAACGATATCAACGCCGGCAGATGCAGCAATCTGTATCATTCTTTTGCCGAGACCAACGTCGCCATTATGCGAAGATGCGATTTCAGCTATTATTTTCAATTTAGAATCTTTTGCCATAGCATTCGCAAATGAGGTAGAGGCTGTCTCCAGCCTTTTCGTGAGGATAGAGCGGATAAAAAGTAACTTTTTTAAAGAAGGACATCAAAAAAAGATTGAGACTGACCTGACTAAAGAAATTCCTATGATCAAACCAGCGCCAGCGGCTTCTTCCTTGTTTTTCATACTTGGAGTCCGGAAAACGATTGGGTACACTTATGAAAAATTTCCCTTTCGGTTTTATGAACTTATATATATGTTCGAAGACCGGCATCATGTCCCATGGGGCAAGGTGCTCAAAGACTTCATAGGCGCAGACGCTGTCGAACGTGCCGTACCGTCCCGGTAGATCTTGAATCGCATATTTCTTAAGACTTATTTTCTGGGCAACTGAAGCGGAAATCTCCCCGTCCTTGACTAAATCCTGAACGAGCTTCTTCCCGTCACTGATGGCTGATTGGCGTATATCGATTGCTAGGATTTCTCTTACTTTTTTTTGCGCCGCAATCTTAACGCTCACTGAGCCGTCACTTGACCCGACTTCCAAGATTCTGGAGCCGTAGTCAAGTTTCTGAACCAAGTTCAAACGTGCCACATCGTCCTGTAGCATTACTTTCACCGCATCATCCACTCCCTCCTGATAAAACACGCGTTTTATCTGATCCTTATACTGTTCAGCGCTTTTTGCCTGCTTATCCAAATCCCAATCATAATACTCAACGACAATGGGGAATGCCACGGAAGAATTTATTACTTTCTTGGTCTGCTTTTCTGGCGTCCCGACAATCTCCCCCCGACGATCTAGAAAAAAGACTTGTTTTATGTTCATAAAATCCGCAAAAATAATCTTAGTGGGCAGGATATAGCGTTATATTACATAAACCTATGATTTGGACAATACGTTACCGATTGGGTAATTCTAGCACAGCCGATATCACAACCTTGTAAGAAATGACGTGTAATCATATACTTATAAGTCTAAGAGGCATGGAAACTCCTGTTGAAAAGAAAAAAGTGAATCTCGGTGGCGGGCCGAACCGGAAAGAAGGTTTCATCAACATAGACCGGCTCCCATATCCTGAGGTCGATATCGTTGCAGACTTGAACAAGGGTATCCCGCTCGCGGATGATTCCGTAGATGAATTGACCGCATTCAGCATCTTGGAGCACGTGGATGATACGGTTTTTATCATGGAAGAAATCTACCGGGTCTGCAGAAAAGATGCCAAAGTGACGATTATTGTCCCCTATCTTAAATCAACAGCGGCATTCAAAGATCCCACTCATAAAAGATTTTTCTCCGAGAGAACATTCGAATACTTCGATAAAAGCTTCGCGGATCATGGCCTCTTGCCGGATTATGATCTGAAATGCAATCTGAAAATAGAGAAGATCTCCTACAAATATTATAATCCTTCTGGGGCACGGGCCCTACTCTTCAATAATCGATTTTTCATCAGATTTTTTTGGGACATAATAAAAACCTTTACC
>JANLHA010000065.1 GCA_024653845.1 Candidatus Omnitrophota bacterium
CATCACCGCTACGCACAACTTTTTTTCCAGGGATCCCATGAACAATTTCTTGATTGACCGAGATACACGCGCATGCAGGAAAGCCTCGATAACCCTTGAATGCCGGCAACACACCATGCTGATTGATCAACTTTTCCGCCAATTGATCAATTTGATAAGTTGTCATTCCAGATTTTAAAGAACAGGCGACTTCTTTGATAATCGACGATAAAATCTTCCCTGCCTGACGCAAAATCTTCAGCTCTTCTTCTGACTTAATCTCGATGTGCGGCTTTATTTTCATTAAATTCATCAGATAATTCTTGCAAAAGGTCTTCTGATTCTTTATTTCCGTCAACCTTCAAAAGCTTTTCTTGTTTCTGATAATATTCGATGATCGGCGTTGTACTCGTCAAATAAACATCCATGCGCTTTCTAATCGTCTCTTCATTATCATCCGCACGTTGATACAATTCTCCATCGCACGAATCACAAACATTGCCTTTTTTAGACGGACGATTTGTCATATGAAAAACAGCGCCACACTCTCGGCAAACGCGTCGACCGGTCAAACGAGATACGATCATGGGAAGTGTTGTTTCCATATAAATCGCCGACTCAATGGGCTGGCCAATCTTTTTCAAAATTGCATCCAAAGCTGTAGCCTGAGCTGTCGTGCGAGGAAACCCGTCGAGCATATAACCTTCTCGAGGAGCCCCTTTTTCGGTCAATCGATTTTCAATGATCTGAATAATGATTTCATCCGGAACCAATGCTCCAGATTCCACATACCCCTTGATCTTTTTTCCGAGCGCTGACTCTGCCTTCATCTCTTCCCGCAAGATATCGCCCGTGGAAATATGTGGGATCGCAAATTTTCCTTTGATCAAATTGGCTAACGTTCCTTTTCCTGCACCCGGCGGACCTAACAAAACAATCCTCATCGTCGACCTCTCAAATGTCCAGACTTCATGAATCCTTCATAATGGTGCATCAAAAGGTGCGATTCAATCTGTTTCATCGTATCAAGCATAACGCCGACCATAATCAAAACACCCGTTCCGCCAAAAAACGATGCGACCAAATAAGGGACATTAAACGCCGCCATAATCGCATCTGGCATAACCGCAATGGTACAAACAAACAAAGCACCCGCCAACGTGATTCTCGTCAAAATGAAATCCAAATAATCTGCCGTCTGAGTTCCAGGTCTGACGCCGGGAATAAATCCGCCATGCTTCTTCATGTTTTCGGCAACATCCGTCGGATTAAAAACAATTGCGGTATAAAAATAACAAAAGAAAACAATCAAAAGCGCGTAAATCGAATAATACCAAATATGTCCTCGCGTGATCGCTGCAGCAAACGATTGGAATCCTTGAACGGGAATGAAGCTCGCAATGGTTGCCGGGAACAAAATGATCGACTGAGCAAAGATGATGGCAATGACACCGGCCGTGTCAACTTTCAAAGGAATATATGTACTTTGACCACCATAAACTTTTCGGCCTACAACCCGACGAGCATATTGCACCGGAATTCTTCTCTGGGCCTGCGTGATCAACGTAACGGCAATGATAACGCTGACTAAAAATCCAACCATGATGAGAAGCGTTAATGGCTGCAATTGGGCTGCTCCGCCTGATTGAGGAGAAAGGAGCAAAACCAGCATTTTCATAGCTTGAGGCGCTGAAGCGATAATCCCCGCCGTGATGATCAAAGAAATCCCATTTCCAATCCCACGTTCCTGAATCTGCTCGCCCAACCACATCAAAAAAATAGTTCCACAAGTCAAGCTAATTACGGTCACCAATCGAAATCCCCAACCTGGATCGGAAACAACTTGTAAACTATCAAAGGCTTGCTTTTCGAGCCAAAGAGCAATAAAAAAAGACTGAACGATAGCCAAAACCACCGTTCCGTATCGCGTGTATTGATTGATCTTGCGATATCCGGCCTGCCCTTCTTTGGCTAATTTTTCCAAAGCTGGAATGACCGCAGTCAACAATTGCAAAATGATCGAGCTGGAGATATATGGCATAATCCCCAAACCAAAAAGCGTCATACGCTCAATGGCCCCTCCCGAAAACATGCTCATGATGCCAAAGATCGTTCCTGCCCCACCCGCACTGAGCTTCTGGAAGAAAGAAGCCAAGACCGCGCCATTGACACCAGGGGTAGGAATATAACAACCAATACGATAAATAACAATGATCCCCAATGTTAAGAGGATCTTTTTCTTCAAATCCGGAATTTTAAAACAATTCGCAAAGGCAGAGAGCATGATATTTTATGATCTTTCGCTCAGTTATTTCGTCCCTTGCTGCTTGATGATTTGGGGGTTAACCGTCTCTGTCTTACCGCCGGCCTTTTCAATCTTTTCAGACGCACTCTTAGAAAAACGATAAGCGTGTACCGTCAAAGACTTCTTAAGTTCTCCACCACCCAGAACTTTAAATGGCTTAAAAACGTTCTTAATCAACCCTTCTTTTTTCAACTTGCTGGCATCAACAACTGTTCCTTCTCGGAAACGATTCAAATCATCCAAATTGATAACTTGATAAAGTATAGGGCGATGACTTCGAAATCCAACTTTAGGGAGTTTACGAATCAAAGGAACTTGTCCGCTCTCCAGGGTGATCAAAATGCCCCGACCCGAACGCGACTTTTGTCCCTTCTGTCCTCGACCAGAGGTCTTTCCTAAACCAGAACCTCGTCCTCGACCAACAATCACTTTTTTCTTATAAGCCCCGCGAGGAGCCTTGAGTTCATGCAGTTGCATATGTTTCTTCCTTTTTCTCCTCAGACGCAGGAACATATCTTTTAAGACGTGTCAGTCCGTCCATGGTAGCCTTAACCACGTTGACCGGATTGTTAGATCGATGACATTTCGTCAGAATATTACGAATTCCCACACCATCACAAATGGCTCGAACTGGGCCTGAAGCGATGATTCCAGTACCATCCGCAGCAGGCTTCAACAAAACTTCTGCAGCTCCACAAACTCCAATGATTTCATGAGGAATGGTGGAACCTTTCAAATGGATTTGCACCATCCGTTTTTTAGCTCCAGCCAAAGATTTACGAATTGCCGTTGCTACTTCACCAGCCTTATCAAGGTTATAACCCACATGCCCCTTACCATCGCCAATGACCACTAACGCACTGAACGAAAGCTTCTTCCCGCCCTTGGTCACCTTGGTGACTCGCTTGATTGCCAAAACTTTTTCAACATACTCGGGTCCCGCTTCGACCCCCGGAGCCAAAACCTCTTCACCTTCTTCTCCTGGCCGACGACCTCGCCCTCTGCGACCACCCACAAGCGCATGCTTAGGAGACAGCTTGTCTTCTTCGAATTTTCGTTTATCTTCACGACTTCTATCGATCCTTGGAGTCTTCTCAGTCATTTGATTGATTTCCTTTTTCTCAAATGAAGCCTTCTACACTCAATACTAGGTTAGGCTTCATTCCTTTTCTGCAATAACCCCGTGAGCCAAGCTGACGAGGTGTTAAAAAGAATTAAAATTTAATTCCAGCCTTACGCGCACCTTCCGCAAAAGCTTTAACTCGTCCATGATAAAGATATCCGCCGCGATCGAAGGCAATTTTTTCAATTCCCTTCTTTTTGATTTCTGATCCAAAAGCTTCCCCCAGCAATCCGGCCGCTTGCGTGTTTCCACCATTTTTAATTTTTCCACGCAATTCTTTATTCAAGGTAGATAAACCAACAATCACCTTGCCGGTGCTGTCATCAATCAATTGAGCGAAAAAATTCTTAGCACTACGATGAACACACAAACGTGGTTGCTCAAGAGTCCCTGAAACAACTTTACGGATACGTTCATGACGAGCGATTCTTTTTCTAACTTTAACCAACATCTTACCAGACATAACTTTCTCCTTAAGAAGCCTGCTTCATCACTTCGTTGCGGATTTTCCTTGCTTACGACGGATCACTTCACCCGCATAACGGATCCCCTTGCCCTTGTAAGGTTCAGGACGTTTGAAGTCACGAATTTTGGCGGCAACAAGCCCGACCATATTTTTATCAGCACCTTCCACAATAATATTGGTTTGAGAAGGAACCGTCACCTTCACTTCTTTAGGCACTTGATATTCAATCTGATGACTTAATCCAAGATTCAAAATCAATTTGGTTCCTTGCAATTGAGCACGAAAACCAACCCCTTCGATTTCTAATTCTTTCTTATGGCCTTGCGTCACGCCAATCAACATGCTCTTAAGAAGCGATCGCACTGTTCCATGATTAGCACGATTTTGCTTCCCATCTCCGCTACGATGAACCAAGATCTGATCATCCTTCTGCTCGACGGTAATTCCACGAGGAATCGCTACAGCACCTTTGCCCTTGCTTCCTTCAAGGCGAACAGCTTCTTTCTCAATAATGACTTTTGCAGCAGGTATAACTTTAAGGGGTGTTTTACCAATTCGTGACATAGTTCACCTTACCATATATAGCAGATGACCTCGCCGCCAACGTTAAGTTTGCGAGCTTGACGATCATCCAATACACCTTTTGAAGTTGAAATGACAGCGGTCCCTAGACCATTCAAAACACGAGGAACTCGATTGCGGGCAGCATACACTCGCAATCCCGGTTTTGAAATTCTTTTCAATCCGATGATGGCGGATTTTTTATCAGCATATTTCAAATAAATTTTAAAAGTTCCTTGAGTGTTTGTTTTTAAAGAACGGAAATCTTCAACATATCCAGCTGCTTTAAAAATTTCCAAAATGTGCCCAATCAGTTTTGAAGCCGGCACATCCACTGTTTCTTTGTTCGCTTGAAGTGCATTACGAACGCTTGTGAGCATATCCGCAATAGGATCAGTTAAAGACATATTTTTTCTTTTCCCCTCTTAAAGTGACGCTCCCACAAAAGGGCTTGCGTCATTCACATTTCTACCAGCTGGCTTTTTTAATGCCAGGGATTTCCCCACGCCAAGCCATTTCACGAAAACAAATACGGCAAGTTCCAAATCGACGAAGAAAGGCTCTAGGTCGGCCGCACAAAATGCATCGATGATGTTTTCGTGTTGAAAACTTTGGTTCTTTTTTCGATTTATTGACGAGAGCTTTTCTTGCCATAAAATTTTTAATCCTTCTTTTTATCTTTAGCTGATTCGGAAACTCGAGCAAATGGTACACCTAAAAGTCGCAAAAGTTCCAAGTTGTGCTCTGGATTCCCATTACGAAAGACAAACGCAATATCCATCCCTTGAGATCTGGAAAGACGACCAGGATCAATCTCAGGAAAAATGGTTTGTTCTGTTAATCCTAAATTGTAATTTCCACGCTGATCAAAAGATTTACGTGAAACTCCATTGAAATCCCGAATACGAGGCAAACACACATTCACCAAACGATCGAGAAATTCATACATTCTGGCTCGACGCAATGTCACGGTACATCCCACCGGAGCATTGATTTTGAGCTTGAAATTGGAAATGGCATTTCTGGCTCGACGAATCACCGGACGTTGTCCAGCGATGATGGTCAAGTCCTGCACGGCAGCATCCATAATCTTCATATCCTGCATGGCTTCGCCGACACCCATATTGATAACAATTTTATCCAAACGAGGCACTGCCATGGGATTCTTGATCCCAAATTTTTGCTGCATCGCTGGGATGCATTCTTTACGATATTTTTCGAGCAATCGAGGGGTCATAGGGCTTCTCCACTCTCCTTGGCCAATCGAATTTTAGAACCATCCTTGAGAACGGAAGCACGAAACCGTGTGGGACGGTTTGATTTGCGATCAACCAACATCACATTAGAAATATGCAAAGGTGCTTCGACTTCGATGATCCCCGCTTGCTGATCTTGCTGAGATCTTCGACGTCGGGATTTCCGAACCAAGTTGATTTTCTCAACTAAAACTCTGTTGTCTTGAGGGAAAACTTTAATCACTTTTCCCGTCTTGCCTTTATCTTTACCAACCATCACAATAACTTTATCGTCTCTTTTAATTCGCAACATATTAGACCACCTCTGGGGCCAGAGAAATGATTTTCATAAATTCGAGGTTACGCAACTCACGAGCCACCGGCCCAAAGACACGCGTTCCCCGTGGATTTCCAGCATCATCAATCAAAACCAAAGCATTCGTATCAAATCGCACGGTTGTTCCATCCGCACGCCTGATAGGGGCTCGCGTTCGAATAATTACAGCTTTGGCCTTGTCACCTTTTTTTACAGCTCCGTCAGGAGAGACTTCTTTGATATTCACCCGAACCACATCTCCCACTTGAGCCCAGAGCCGCCCCTTGCTATTCAAAACTCCGATCATCGAAGCCTTACGCGCGCCGGAATTATCCGCAACATCCAAAAT
>JANLHA010000249.1 GCA_024653845.1 Candidatus Omnitrophota bacterium
CTTCGAAACTCGCACACGAATGTCATCGTAATGTTTCTGGTAGTACTTTCTCCGGTACTCCTTGAAGGCATTTCTCAAGAGGACCACTTCTCCTTTCTTTAAGAAAAAATTTTGAGGTAAAAGGAGAGGTGTCAAACTTTTCTGGATTGAAAGTCAAGGAAGTTCGCACAACTCTCTCCATTTTCCTATAAAAATTTATGATGTAATGGAGAGGTGGCTGAGCGGTTGAAAGCGGCGGTCTTGAAAACCGTTGTCCCGCAAGGGATCCAGAGTTCGAATCTCTGCCTCTCCGTTTAATTGTATTGGGCGAATAGCCCAATACAATTAAACGAATGAAATGAGAGTGAGAAGTCACAAGTTGTGCGGCCGAGCATGGCGAGGAAGTGCCAGCAGTCAGAGGGCTGCAGCCGGAGCACAACAGAGTTTGATTGCCCGTTTACCATAAATCATTTTGTAAAGAAAAAACGGGGAACCCGTGAGCGAAGCGAGCGGCATCTCTGCCTCTCCGTTTAATTTTATTAGCCATGTACCTGAATGCCTCATGACATCTTCCATTCAACCCTTCAATGAAAAAGATCTTCAGCAATTTCGCCAGCAGGCCATTTCTCTTGATAAAATTTCTGCTCAAATTGAATTGATCACCAAAGGTTTTCCTCCAATTGATTTGATTCGACCAGCCACTGTCAATGATGGGATCCGATTTATTCCTCAAGAAGCCCATTCTCAATTTATAAATCTTTTCGAAGAATATCAAAAAACGGGAAAAGTTGCGAAGTTTGTTCCAGCTTCAGGTGCAGCGACGAGGATGTTTCAATCCCTGATTAAATTTTGCAGTGAAGATGCTCTTAAGGATGAAAAGTCCACTTCTGAAGTCAGCGAATTTATGGAAAGAATCCGCGACTTTGCTTTTTTTGAAGACTTGAGGAAGGTCATGGCCCAGGGCGGCCAAGATATCGAAATTCTTCTGCGGCAAAAAGAATACAAAACCATTCTTAGTTATTTGTTAACAGAAAAAGGATTGAATTATTCGCAACTTCCGAAAGGGTTGATCAAATTTCATTATTACTCGGACCACGCTCGCACCGCTTTTGAAGAACATCTGGTTGAAAGTGCTCTTTATCAAAAAGATCGATTAGGACACGTGAGGATTCATTTCACTCTGCCAGAAACCCAGCAGCGATTCATTCAGGAATATTTGCGAAGGGAGATTCCTCGCTATCAGAAAATTGGGACGGTATTTGACATTATGTATTCTCCGCAACGGTCAGCAACGGATACGATTGCCTTGGATATGGAGAACCGTCCGTTCCGTACCAAAGACGACCGTATCCTTTTCCGTCCCGCGGGACATGGTGTTTTATTAGATAACCTCTCCCAAGTCCAGGCGGATCTGATTTTCATTAAGAATATTGATAATATCAGCCACGAACATTTGCATCCTAAGAGAGCTTTTTCAAGCAAGCTTTTGGCAGGAGTCCTTTTGACGATTCAAAACAAAATTTTCTCTTACTTAAAAGCGATGGAATGGTCTCATCCGGATGCCAAGACTTTGAATGAAATGAAAGATTTTATGCAGCAGGAGCTGCATATCCCAGTGCCTGAAAATTTTCTGACGCAAAATAAGGAAGCCCAACGAGAATATATTCTCAAACAACTCAACCGCCCGATTCGAGTGTGCGGAATGATCAAGAACCAGGGCGATCCTGGCGGTGGACCTTTTTGGGTCAAAGATTCTCATGGGAACATTTCTCTGCAGATCATCGAATCGTCGCAGATTGACGTTAGTCGTGCAGAGCAAAAGGAGATTGCTGGGCGTGCTACACATTTTAATCCCGTCGACATGGTTTGCGGTGTACGTAATTATCGAGCGCAGGCTTTTGCATTGCATCAATTTGTGGATCCGCAGACGGGTTTTGTTTCCAAAAAGTTTCATGAGGGGCGAGAATTAAAAGCTTTGGAGCTTCCTGGCCTTTGGAACGGGAGTATGGCATACTGGATTAGCATTTTTGTGGAAATTCCAGGAGATGTTTTCCATCCTGTGAAGACCGTGACAGATTTGTTGCGACCAGAACATCAACCGGTATCATCGAAATGAAATTCTTAACGGACTGGATTTTAAAAAGTTCTCAAGAGAGAAAATTGCAAAACCAAATCCGGCAACTGCTTGAGAGTCGGCGTGTTCTCAAATTTCGACCAAATATCCGATTTGCTCATGCTCAGGACCGCAGTGGTTATCTCTGGGGT
>JANLHA010000256.1 GCA_024653845.1 Candidatus Omnitrophota bacterium
CTTCCTGGTTTTCCTCACTTATTTTCTATTTCTTTACGGACTTCCCGTCTATGCCATCCAAGAATGTTTCCCTTATACAAATTCCTATCGCCCTTATACCGCTCACTCGTGGGAAGTTTTGACAAGTTGGCTGAAAGCCATTTTTACAAATATCTTTACCACAAAAGTGAACATCATTTTCGCCTTGCTGTTGATAAGCTCCGTTATCATCACCCTTCTACAAATATTTTCCAAAAAGATAGAACTCTCACGCAGAAACATTCTTTTGTGTACACTTTTGGTTCTCATTGGCCTCTATTTTCTAGGACTACACGAATTTCTCTTTAGCAAGGTTCTCTACACAACCATTTGGGCAAGGCCCTTTAGCATCCTTTTGATTTTCTCTTTCCTAGGGATCGCATTTTATGATTATTCCCGTTTCACTCACATCCTCTTTGCAGCCATGATTGTCTTCTTAGTGGGGTCTCAATTTCATAATCAGTTACAGATTGTGAAGCAGCGTCGGATAGAGGAAAGGTTCTTGTCCCTTCCTCGAGCGCAGATTTTGTTAGGGAATGAACCTGCCTGGATCCAAACGGTCGAAGCGACTTCACAATTTCTTAAAGAAAATTTGAAGAAAGATGAATTATTTTGGGCGCTTCCCTATGACCCCTTGTATTATTTTCTAACAGAAAAAAAAGCGGGCTCGCGGCAATTCATTCTCTTCGAACACACACATATTCCTCCCCAACAAGAGCAGGACATCATTCAAGAGCTGGAAGAAAAAAACATCAATTATATTCTCATGTCCAACCGAATTGCCTCGCCAGAAGCAGGGTTAGGAGTCTTTGGACAAACCCATTGCCCCAATTTAGCCAGTTATATTGGTGAACATTTTGAAGAAATCGCGAGTTTCGGAAATTGGCAAGTTGTCCCTGGATGGGGATGGGGACATGCGACGAAGATTTTGAAGAGGAAAGAATAGAAACGACGAGATTGCCGGCTCATTTCATGAGCCGGGATTCAGAATTTTTCTAGAAAATTTAAGGTAATTCTGAATACAACTCGCAAGCTTCGCTTAGCGAGTTCAAAGCCATCGACCCCTATAAATAATAAGACCCCATTTAAATGGGGTCTTATTATTTATAAACGGGGACGACGAGATTTGAACTCGCGATCTTCAGATCGACAATCTGACATGTTGACCAGGCTACACCACGTCCCCAAAATTTCTTCCAACAAGGATGATAGTCTATTACTGAGAAGAGAATTTGTAAAGAATTTTTTCATGGGCGGTGAAGGGATCGAACCCTCGGCCTGTTGAATGTAAATCAACTGCTCTAACCAGCTGAGCTAACCGCCCTGAAGGACATCATTCTAACCAACTCTTCACGATTTCGCAAGATTATCCAAATTCAGCTAAAATTTTCTCAACCGCTTCTTGTGGGTTCGAAGCCTGTAAAACCGGCCGGCCCACGACCAAAAAGTTGCTCCCCTGGCGGACCGCCTCTGCAGGAGTAGCCACTCGCTTTTGATCTCCTACCTCCGTGCCCGCGGGTCGAATGCCTGGAGTCACAATAACAAAATCTTTTCCGAATTCCCGGCGAATAAACCCAGCTTCTTCTACTGAAGCCACAACCCCATCTAAACCCGCCTCTTTCGCCAAAGACGCTCGCTCTAAGACAAGGTCACGTAAATTCTCTTTTCTAGCTTCGCTTGTCAAAACGGTGACCCCAACGCCCAATGGCCGGGGCACTCCTAAATCTCTGGAGGCCTGAGTTGCAGCTTCTGCCGCGGCCTTCATCATTTCTTTCCCACCGACGGTATGCAGAGTATACATGAACACTTGCAAATGAACCACTGCCTTCACCGCGCTGGCGACGGTATTGGGGATATCATGAAATTTCAAATCTAAGAATACTTTTTTGTGTTGAGCTTGCAAATTTTTTATAGATTCAGACCCGGCAGCTGTAAATAGCTGACTGCCCACTTTGAAAATCTCAATTGCGTTGCCAAGCTCAGCAACAATTTTCTGAGCCTGTGCCAGAGAATCCACATCCAAAGCAATAATCAATTGCGGACGCATATGAACCTTTCATTGTCAAATCTCATCAAAATCATAAATGAATACTCCCAATCACTTCCTTGATATCTTTCATTTTGTATTTTTTCATATACTCTTTGATTCCCTCGAGAACATCGAGCGGCGCTCGAGGATTCACAAAATTTGCAGTTCCCACAGCCACCATCGTCGCTCCCGCAATCAGAAATTCCAACGCATCCTTAGCCGTCATGATGCCACCCATTCCCACAACTGGAATTTTCACCCGACGAGCCACTCGATAAACCATCTGAACAGCAATCGGCCGAATTGCCGGACCACTCAAGCCACCGGTGACGTTGCCCAGAACCGATCGTCTCTTTTCAATGTCAATCACCATAGCAGTAAATGTATTAACCAAGCTCACCGCATCTGCCCCAGCGTCTTGTGCCGCTAATGCCATCTCGGAAATATCAGTGACATTGGGAGAAAGCTTGGTAACAATCGGGAATTTAGCCACTCTCTTGATTCTTTTAACCAGACGGCTGATCGCCTGAGGGTCTTGCGCAACCAAAACTTTGTGACCCAAGTTGGGACAAGACAAATTCAATTCCAAAGCCGCAATCCCTGATTGGCCATTGAGCTTCTCAACAATCTGTACAAATTCATCATCGGTATGCCCCAAAATGCTCACCATCAAAGGAACGCCAATTTTTTGCAACGAGGGAAGTTTTTGGGCCATGAAGCCATCAATCCCAGGATTTTCAATCCCAATCGCATTGAGCATGCCTGATGCCGTTTCAATGATTCGAGCTGGCGGATTTCCGGTTTGAGCATGCCGTGTTACGGTCTTGGGAACCAACGCCCCGAGCTTTTTAACTTCTTCAAGGTTATAATATTTTTCCGCATGGCCAAATGTTCCCGACGCCACCGTTACCGGATTTGCAAATGTCGCGTTACCAATTTTGACAGAAAGATTCATTTTAGAAAATCACCTCTCCCAGCTCAAAGGCCGGTCCATCATAACAACATGTTTGGTATCCCGACGTGGTTTTAACTGAACATCCCAAACAGGCACCCAATGCGCACGCCATCACTTCTTCACATGCGGCTTGTCCTGACATTCTTTTTTGGCGAGCAAAATCTTGGACAGCTGCCATCATGGCATGCGGTCCACAAGTATAAATCATCGTGGTCTCGGGGTTGCACGGAATCTTCGAAAATAATTTTGAAACTCGGCCCTTCACGCCTATACTTCCATCATCAGTCGCGACATGGATTTGACATCCATTCTTCTTAAATTCCTTCATATCATAAACATGCCCTGCGGTCCGTCCCCCATAAAGAAGAATCAATCGACATTTCCTCGCCTTCAAAACATCCGACAAAATCAAGAAAGGCGCGACCCCAATTCCACCCGCAATCATCACCACATCTTCAACATCTTCTGACGGAAGACGAAAAGGCGTCCCTAGGGGACCCAAAACATCCAGCAGATCACCCTTTTTCTTTTTCGTCAAGATTTCGGTGCCAGGGCCAATTGCTTCATAAAAAATTTCAACATGCTTTTGCGCACGATAAACGCTAAAGGGACGACGGAAAAATGGTTCCAGTCCGTCATGGACACGAATGTGAACGAATTGACCAGGTTGAACGGTTTTGACAATTTGTGGAGCATCAAAACACAGACGATAAAAACACGGGCTTAACTTTTGATTGGAAACAACCGGGTAGAAACTTTGAATTTTATCCATTCCTCAACTCCGCCAAAACAATCACCGGATCGCAGTCATTATCCTCGTCGGTACCATAAAAAAATCCCTGCAGCAAAAACACACCCCGCCAAAAAAAGAATGAACAATGCCTGGATGGGATGAAAAACTTGAAACACGATTTTTTCCTGAAGAATCTCAAATAAAAAAGCTAAAAACGGCCAAATGAGAAGCCCACGTTTTTCTTGTGTGCTCCACGTTTCCTCCCACGGAAAAACTCTTTTAATATCAAGGGATTTGCAATTCTGCCAAGAAGGCAATAACCGTGGGACTTGCTGGCAATAATCTTCATAACTTTTACCGAAACGTTTCTTCAAAAATGCTTCTTCTACGGTCACTTGACGCATGAATCGTATATAAAACAACCATGTGAAAATCGGAAAACTCCACCATGGCCAAACAATAAAAACAAATCCGACACCTAAAAGGAATGTTCCCAAGTACATAGGATTACGGACAACTTGATAAAGTCCCGTTATCACCAACCCCTCGCCTCGCGCGGAATGAGCTCGCTTATGTCCTCGCGCGGCCATCCGCCAATACATTCCCTTAAGAATCAAAAAGAATCCCAAAAAATCTAGAATATTATCGCCCCAACGGTTAATAAAATAAAGCTGCGGCAACTGATATAAAATGCCAGTTAAAACCACCACGAAAACAAGCAGGGTATGATCAATTTTTACGCGTTCTTTCATAGAAAAAATAGAATCCTAAGCTTGACACCAACGACAAAAAAATGTACTCCGGCCCTGCATCACCATTCGCTCAATAGGCGTCCCGCAGCGATAGCAGGCTTTGGTATCTCGGCCATAAACTTGAATTTCTTGAATGAACTGGCCCCTTTTCCCATATCCATCTCGATAAGTGTTCATCGATGTTCCCCGGCGCTTCACAGCACGCGCAAGAATATTTCGAATGGCCTGGTAAAGCTTTTCAATTTCATCTGAACACAAAGTTTTAGCCACGCGCTGAGGATGAATATGAGCCTGAAATAAAATTTCTGATGCGTAAATATTCCCTATCCCGGCGACAAAGGAATGCTGCAGAAGAAGAGGCTTGATCAACGTTGACTTCTTCTGCAGTCTCTCTTGGAGTCCCGAACAAACGAAGTCTTTAGCCAAGGGCTCCGGACCAAGACTCTGGAAATAAGAAATTTCGTTCAAATCATTGACCAGATACAAGCGGCCAAATAATCGTTGATCATTATAGTGTAAATGGTCTTTGTTGCAAAGAAGGAATGTTAATCTTGTGAGGGCTGTTTTTTGCTCTTGAGCGCTACAGACCAATTGACCCGTCATCATCAGTTGCACGACGAGAAATCGCCTCTTCCTACGACTTGTTGCCATCTCAAGAATGAGCGCTTTGCCGCGCCTTTCAATTCCTTTGATCCACGCTCCTCGCAATTGGCTCTGAAATTCCGCCGGCTTGGGAAAACGAATCACGCGGTGATCAAAAATCACAACTTCTTTGATCCTTTCGCCCACGACCGACTTTTTCAAATCTCTACAAATGGTTTCAACTTCTGGCAACTCGGGCATTTCCTACTCCTGATGGAACTTTTTACGTAAAACCCCTTGCAACTCTCCAGCCAAATCATGTCTTCCTAGCTTTTCCAGACGACTGATCTGTTCCCAAGCCTGATCATCCTTAAGATCTCCATAAGCCTCACCCAAAGCAAAAATGGCTCCTTCATCTTGCGGATTCAATTCAAGGGCTTTCTGATAACACTCCACTTCTTCTGCCAATTCTCCTCGATAACTGTGCGCCATCCCTAAGTTGAAATAGGCTAGCGCGTAATGCGGATCGACCCCCACGGCTTTCTGATAAAATTCGATCGCTCGGCCAACATCACCTTCTCTTAAATAGACCACTCCCAAA
This sequence comes from Candidatus Omnitrophota bacterium, assembly GCA_024653845.1. GTDB lineage: Bacteria > Omnitrophota > Gorgyraeia > Zapsychrales > JANLHA01 > JANLHA01. The sequence goes on from JANLHA010000256.1 coordinate 5,671, forward strand.
TTGTTATACGTTTTAGGATCCTTGGGGTCAATTTGTATGGCCTGTTCAAAGTGCTCTTTGGCTTGCTCATATTTTGTCTGTTCCGCATACCATTTCCCCAGATTGATATGAGGACGCGCCTTATGAGGAGACTTTCTTGCCGTATCTTCCCACAACAGGATTGGATCGCTCCAAAGCCAATTTCTTGAAACCGCCAGCGTCGATAAAATGATCAGAATCATGGTCAGAGCCACCGAATAACGCAATGAATTTCTTAATAATTGAGCCAACAGCACAGAAACAAATAGGGCGACTCCCATGATAGCCAAATACATTCGATATTCGGCAATCACGTGTCCGATAGGAATCAAACTCGATTCGACACTCAGAGTTAAAAAAAACCAGAGAATCGCAAATGACAAAAGCCGCTGAGAAGAAAACAATCTGATGACCAAAATCAACAAGCCTCCTAAGAAGAGAGCACTGAGAAATGTCGTACCATCAAAAATTCCTTTTGAAAGAGGATAGTCATAATCCAAGTTTTGATTGATCGGGAATAAAAAAAGTCGCAAATATGTGACGAGAACATTGAGTTCTGTTAAAAAATAATCGTGACGCGTAAACGGCGATGCTGCACGCGAAATATCCACGTGTACCGATGAGGAATCACCTAGCGCAATCTGAGCAATACGCGTGGATCCGACTGCCTCTAAAGATGTATTCGACAACGTCAAAGGGATGATGCACAGCATCAGCAAAAATGGCCATAGAATTCTTAAACGTTTCCTCCATTCCCTTAGAAAAGGCGACCAGAAATAAATTTCAAGAACTGTAAGCATGATTGGGAGCGTGAAGGTATATTCCTTAGAGAACATCGCCAATACTGCGGTCATCCATGCGCCGATCAAATATTTCCTTTGAGATTGAAGCCGTCCTTTAAGATATAAATTCAAGGTGCATAAATAAAAAAATCCCGCGAGAATGGCATAGCGTTGAGTTACAAACGTCACGGCTTCCGTTTGCAGAGGATGCGCCACAAAAATTAAGGCTGTTGCCAGAGCAATTCGAAAAACCGTCGACGGAGAATAAATATTTCTCAGGACAGGAGTGCCGCACAATCCCCCCACAAGGACAAAAACCAACCACGCAGATCCCAAATGAATCAGGGCATTGACCACATGATAACCCTGAGCATTAAGGCCATGAAACGCATAATTGAGCGCAAACGTCAATCCCGGGATGAAACGCGTATTGAAAGATTTCCAAATGGTTTCGATATCCTTCAGATTTCGAACCGCTGGATTTTCAGAAATAGTCAGAATGTCGTCATAATCGAGGATTTGGAAACCAAACGTCGGGAGGTAAATAAATCCCCAGAGAATAAGAATCAAAAGGAAGGCTAATATTTTTTTCTGAAAAGAAACTGTGGGCTGGGCTGAAACCATGGGGGGGGGCTTACAATGAATTCTTCTTTTGGATCTCCTGAATGCATTTTTTCAAAATCCGCGGAAGGTCT
>JANLHA010000068.1 GCA_024653845.1 Candidatus Omnitrophota bacterium
TTTTTGGAACAGTTGCAAAAACCTGATGTTGAGCACATCGAAGGACTATCCCCTACGATTTCGATTGAGCAGAAGACCACCAGCCGTAATCCTCGCTCGACGGTCGCGACCCAAACGGAGATTTATGATTACTTGCGTTTGCTTTTTGCCCGTGCGGGGACACCCCATTGTTATCAATGCGGCAAAAGGATCGAACAGCAAAGTATTGAAGAGATCCTTCAGCAGATTTTTCAAGTCCCCGAAGGCACCAAAATGAATATTCTAGCTCCGCTCATTCGTGGTCGCAAAGGGGAGTATCGTCAGATTCAAAAGCAAGTTGTGAAAGCTGGGTTTGTGCGGGTACGAGTGGATGGGACGATCTATAATGTCGAGGATGATATCAAGCTGGACAAGTATAAGGTGCATCATATTGAGGTTGTTGTTGACCGTTTAACGGTCAAGCCTGATATTAAAAAACGCCTGACCGATTCGTTGGAGACCGCGCTTCAGTTGGGTAAAGGATTGGTGATTGTGGATTTTCAGGGCGTATTGCCCGAAAAGATTTTTAGCGAAAATTATGCGTGCATTGAGTGCGGAACGAATCTCATTGAGATCGAACCCCGGATTTTTTCATTCAACTCGCCGTATGGTGCGTGTCCGGATTGCAATGGGCTAGGGACTAAGATGGAGATTGATCCTCTACGGCTTGTTCCTGACGAGAGCAAGCCATGGGTCCATGCGATCGCCCCCTGGCAGAGAGGTGTGAAGAACTATTTGATGTACTATCGGGCGGTTCTTAAGGAAATTGCGTATCAATACAAAGTTGATCCACAAATCCCGTTTGAAAAACTTCCTAAAAATTTTCGGAAGATCGTTTTTGACGGTTCATCCGACGAGATTTGGGGCAAAACATTTGAAGGCGTTCTCAAATATATGGAGCGGTTATTTAGAGACACCGACAGCGATTGGCTCAAAGACGAAATTTCGCATTACATGTCGGTGCAACCATGCCCTCGATGCCAAGGCAAGCGTTTGAAGGAAGAATCTTTGGCGGTCAAAATTTCAGATCACAACATTACGCAGGTCACTCAGCTCTCGATCAAAGAGGCCAAAATATTTTTTAAAGATCTTAAGTTTTCACACGATAAAAAAATTATTAGCGAACCCATTCTTAAAGAGATCTTACGGCGTTTGGATTTTTGTATCAACGTTGGATTGGAATATCTCACGTTGGATCGTCGGAGCGCAACGCTCTCCGGTGGAGAGGCTGAGCGGATTCGGCTGGCCACCCAGGTTGGGTCTGGCCTTGTTGGCGTGATTTATATTCTTGATGAACCGAGCATCGGTTTGCATCAGAAAGACAATGAACGGCTTCTTTCGACTTTGCATGCTTTGCGTGACATTGGGAACACCTTGATTGTCGTCGAGCATGATGAGGAAACGATCCGCCGCGCGGATTTTGTTGTGGACTTAGGCCCAGGGGCTGGTGAGTATGGCGGAGAAGTGATTTATGCCGGAGATGTCTCTGGTTTGCTCAAATCTCAAAAATCTTTGACCGGTCAATATTTGCGCGGTGAATTAAGAATCAGAATTCCTGAGAAGCGGCGTGAAGCGATCCAAGATAAGCATTTGAAAATTCAAGGTGCGAATGAACATAACTTGAAGAACGTAGATGTTACGATTCCTTTAGGAACGTTTGTTTGTGTGACGGGAGTTTCAGGTTCAGGAAAATCAACACTTGTTGATGATATCCTTTATAAAGCTTTGGCTCAGAAATTTTATCGGGCGAGCGAAAAATCAGGTAAGCATAAAAAGATCAGCGGGATGGAAAACATTGATAAGGTGATTGTGGTAGACCAGTCTCCGATTGGCCGTACCCCGCGCTCTAATCCGGCGACGTATACTGGAATGTTTAGCCCTATTCGTGACCTGTTTAGCCAGCTTCCAGAAGCCAAGATGCGAGGGTATAAGCCAGGACGATTCAGTTTCAATGTCAAGGGTGGACGCTGTGAAGCCTGTCATGGCGATGGAATCAAAAAGATCGAGATGCATTTCTTGCCGGATGTTTATGTGGAATGCGAGGTCTGCCATGGGAAACGTTTTACCGAGCAGACGTTGCAAGTCCGCTATCGAAGCAAAAATATTTCGGAAGTTTTGGATTTATCCGTCCGTGAGGCTCTGGAAGTTTTTGAGAATATTCCACGCATCAAAAATGTTTTGCAGACATTGAGTGATGTTGGATTAGAATACATCAAATTGGGACAAGCCGCTACAACGCTATCGGGGGGTGAGGCCCAGCGAGTCAAACTGGCCAGTGAGCTTTGCAAGCATGCAACCGGAAAAACGCTTTACATTTTGGATGAACCCACAACCGGGCTGCATTTTGCTGACGTCGATAAACTCCTGAGCGTCTTGCAGCGACTGGTGGATCGTGGCAACACGGTACTGGTGATTGAACATAATCTTGAAGTCATCAAGACCGCAGATTATATTATCGATTTGGGTCCTGATGGAGGAGACCAGGGAGGGCGATTGGTCTTTGCGGGAACTCCAGAAGCCTTAGTGCAGCACCCGACGTCACATACGGGCCGATATTTAAAGGAAGTTTTAAATAGCAGAGAGGCGGCGCATGGTTAAATTTTTGAGGGGTTTTCAGAAGGCATTTTTATTGCTGGTTGTGATGGGAGCGCTTTTATTCCCATTGGATGCTTATGCCCAAAACGAAACCGAAAAAGAACTTTTTCTGATTGCCCAAAAATCTTTTGACGACGGGTTTTATGACGTCGCCATCCGTTATATCCAAAAATTTGTTGAGCAGTTTCCTCAAAGTGAAAAAAATGTTCAGGCCAAATTGTTGCTCGGCCAATGTTATTTTTTTAAAGGACAATATTTGAAAGCATTTGATATCTTCGAGAAATTGTTGCCCTATTCGGAATTCAAAGACGCCACGCTTTTCTGGTTGGGAGAAACCCATTTGAAAGGCGAGGACTATAAGCAGGCGGAAGATTATTATCGTCAGTTGATTGATATTTATCCGAATTCAACATATGTTCCGCAAGCGTATCATTCTCTGGCTTGGACCCATTTTGAGCGCAAAGATTATTTCAAAGCCAAAGAAGCCTTCATGAATCTTTTGCAAAAATTTCCGGCCCATCTTTTAAGTGAAGAAGCCTTTTTCAAAGTTGCAGAATGTGAATATTTTTTAGGACAGTACGAATCTGCCATTCAAGCGTTTTTGAAATATCTTACCAAATACTCCCAACTGGACCGTCAGGCGCAAGCTTACTTTTATATCGCCGAGTCGTATTATTATTTACAAGATTTTCTTACAGCGGGGACTTATTATGCCAAGGCAGCGGAAATTTCTTATGATCCACATGTGATTTTTATGTCTAAACTGAGTATGGGGTGGAGCTATTTGAAATTGGGGAAATATGATCTCTCGGAAAAATATTTTAATGAGGCTGAGAAATTGGCAACCGAGAGGAAAATCCTCTCCGATGATATTTATCTAGGAAAGGCCAACCTTTATTCGGAAATGGAAAATTATCCTCAAGCGTTGATGGCTTACGAAACACTCTTGGAAAAATTTCCACAGAGTTTACGATTTGCTGAAGCTTACCTAGGAAAGGCCAATATTCATTACCTTCAGGAAAATTATGATGAGGCGATTAAAGCCTATCAAAAAATTGTTGAGCGTGGTGCCCGAGATTCCCAACATCAGGAGATTTTAGAAAAAGCTTATTACGGTCTGGCTTGGACCTACCTTAAAAAAGGTCAAACGGATTTGGCTATTCAGAGTTTTCAACACGTCTTGGATTCAACGGAAAATAAAATGGTCAAAATTAGCGCTTTGACCCAAATGGGTGATGCGTATCACGATGTTGGAGAGTTTGAGAAAGCGATCACCATCTATGATCGAATCTTATCGAAATATCCAGATAGCCTTTATACGGACTATGTTCAATTCCGCCAGGGATTAGCTCTCCTCAAATTGAATCGGGTTGAGGCAGCCCTATTATCTTTTCAAACCTTGCAGGCAAATTTCCCGACGAGCAAGCATCTTAATGAAGTCAGATATTATTTAGCGGTTGTCTATTTTCAAAAACGAGATTGGTCACAAGCTGTTCGATATTCTCAGGAATATCTTGGAGGGCTTCCGCGGTCTAATACGTTAGCCATTGAGGCACAATATCTTTTAGGTTTGTCTCACTTTAGTTTGAAAGATTCTTCTAAGGCATTGACGATATTCCAAGAGCTCCTGAAAGATCCTTCCTTACCGCCGACGATGCTACAATTGGTGGAATTGAATATTGGGAAATGTTTTTTTGAGTTGGGACAAATGAAGCCTGCGATCCAGCAATTCGAAATGGTCCTTCAGAAATATCCGGATTCGGTAGCGGCACAAGAAGCATTCCTGGAACTGGGAGAATATTATTTCTCGAACCAAGATTTTCTTAAGGCCATCAGTTATTATGAAAAATTTCTGCAGCAATTCCCAGGGGCTGAAAGGATTTCTTGGGTTTATTATGAGTTGGGACGAGCGTATCAGGCCCATGAAGAGTTGGATCGGGCGGTT
>JANLHA010000264.1 GCA_024653845.1 Candidatus Omnitrophota bacterium
CGGAATGGTTTTCGAAGGGCCGTCAGGTCGGGGAAAAGATGTGGTTGTTGATGCTGCTTTAACTGTCGCAGGATTTGTGGAGGCTAAGCAGGCTGAAGGTCCAACGCCTGCTGCTAAAAAATATTATCGTCTAACAGGTTCAATGAATTATGGCGAACTTGAAACGGTCGTACGCAAGGCTCGACAAGAAGGTTCTCTCGTGGTGATTAGTGAAATGAATTCTCTCCCTTCAGGGTTCCTTGAGGGGAAGCTCAATGATCTCCTGACAGGGAATGCTGCGCAAGGATTTGGTGTCATTGCGACCATGAATTCGACAGATTATCGAGGGCGCGAGCGTTTGTCATCGGCGCTGGCAAATCGTGTTCTGTATTATCGAATACAAGATTACACCGAGGACGAATTGCGAGAGTTAGGACGTTATGTCACTCGAAAAGGAAGCAATCTCGACATGGAAGAGAATATTGAATACGCCGTTAAGGCGCATGTATGGTTGCGTGATCAGATCCCGGAAGCCAGACTTCGTCCAACTTCACGGGATTTTCTCAATGCTCTGCGCCTTCATCAGGAAGATTCTGTTCCCATTGAAGAAAGTGTTGCGAAAGTTTATGGATTTTATTTGCGGTTTTCAGAGACTAAAGCCTGGCCAGATCGACGAGAACTTTTAGGGCATACCGTCAAGCGTCCGATTGAAAGTGTCAGAAATATTCTTGAGAATATGGCGAATTTTATTGTGCCGGCGGCCCTTCGACCGATCCGTGTGAGGATTGATGCTTCTGACCCAACCCAATCTGGAGGATATTATCGACTTGAGCAAAGAGAACTGGTGATGAGGGCTCGCGCTTTTGATTCGGGTGACTGGATTGAAACACTTTTCCATGAAGGAAGTCATGGGATGGTGACGCGAGGATTAGAGGGCGCACTTGACCTTTCGCTTCCTTTATTTCAGGATCTCGAAGACATCCGTCAGGAAAATACATTTCGATATCATTTTGCTCATTCCAATTTGAGCGATGAATCTATTGCCGAAAAACGTTTTGCCCGTATTTTGACAAGGCTGGATGTTAATGATTTGATCGCTTGGCAAGGCGCTCGCGTGGGTTTTTTAACACTCCGAGATATGTTTCAATATACGCTCATTGCTTACGCCAAAGGAATTGTCACAGAAGCTCACGTCCAAGCAATGGCGACTGTCATCGGAGAGAATTTAGCCGTCAATCCCTTTGCGGCAGCTTTTCCTCATTTGGAAACAGCTCGCCAGGCCGCCCAAAGCATTGCGCGAACATTAGATGAAGAAGAAGTTCAATTTGCACAATATCGGGCTGCTCAGATCATGGGAGCCATTCGTCAAGATTACTTGGCGATTCCTAACGAAGTTTTTCGAAAACCCCCCACAGAAGAATCTCGTCAAGAACAAGAATTGGAAGCAACAAGAAATCGACTTGAAGCCATGACTTGGCAACCTCAAAAAATTGAAATTGAAGAAAGACCTGGAGTATCCTCGAAGGCCCCAGATCCGGGAGCTATCAAAAAAGCCCAACAAGAAGTGGAAGCTCAACGTGCAAAGATTTTGAGTGAGATGCAGAAGGCTGTCAGTCAACAGCTCACCCAAATGGAAGAGGATTTGCAATATCAAGGCGGAGCAACTCCTCAACGTTTGCAAGAAATTAGAGCCCAGCTGACAGATCCCGATCATCCAGCAGCGCTCGTGGCTCATTTAAATAAATTGAATGATTCCAGTTTTAATAAAAGGGTCAAACGGATTCTAACGGGAGTGCAGCAGAAGGAAAAAGCTTTCCCAAAAAAGTTATTGGCAGAAGGCCGGAAAACTTTGGGAAAAATACTAAGTTTGGCTGTTGGGGCCATTGCTATTGCTGTGGTTGTTTTTAAAATCTCAGAAATAGCTCCAGGTATTTATCAAGGATTGAAAAGTTATCCAAATGCCTTTTGGATTGCACCGATTGTAGGTGCAATCATTGTTGCGATTGTAGTTGTAAAATATTTCCCAAAATTTGCTCTTGTTAATATTCAAAAAGATCTGCAAGAAGGGGAAGATCAACCTCGCGGAGAGCGCCATCAAGTGGTGCACAAAGAAGAAGGGGCTAGGAGCGATGCCATTATTGAAGATCTGGCACCTCTACCACCCCGTAGAGTTGAAGTGATTCCAGTTCAGAAAATTGTGCGTGATGAGAATATTCAGTCTGCGGCTCAAACCATCGAACACGAACTCGACGGATGGATCCAGGATTTTTATGACACTCGTTTGTCACCGGACCGCGTGTATGGCCGTCGAGGTCGTCCGGATGTCCGACGGATGATGACGGGCGATATCAATACGGCATTTGTGACAACAGGAGGAGTTAATGAGCGTACCCACAAGCATCTGATCATTTATGGTCGATATTTTAAGGATCAGTGGACACCCATCCTGGAAGAGTTTTTTCATTTTTTGTTCGAACAAGGATTTCAATTGACAGTTTATTTGGATGAGCAGAGGTATGTGGAGAATATTACGACCGTAGCTCAGTTGCAGGCAACTTTCAATCAAAGTGATAATAAAGCATATCAAAATAGGGAAGAGGATAGGCATCTTATGTTTACAGATTTTAGAAGTCGACATCCTACGGAAAGATTTCGAGGGTTCGACTGGGAAAGTCTTCAGAAGAAAGTTGAAGCCCTCTATGCCTACGCTGCGTTTCGTCGCGTAGCGGAAGGAAAGTGGGAAGCAAAGCCCGCACCGGTGCCGCCTGCGGTTCCGTCAACGCCAACTCCACCCGGCGCACACCCCAGCGGATTGCGGTTGGATTCGACGAGGTTGCAGGCGGATATTGACCAGGTTAAGCAATTTTTAAGAGACAATGGGTTGGATGATACAGAAGGTAAGAGGTGGAAAAAAATCCAGAATCCGGATGGAAGTATGGGAATTGACTTAAATTTAGGGGGAACACGGGTGAGTGATGTGAGTGCTTTGGCTGGGTTGGTCAATTTGCAGATACTGGATTTAGAGGGAACGCAGGTGAGCGATGTGAGTGCTTTGGCCGGTTTAGTTAATTTGCAGGAGCTGAGTTTAGGGGGAACGCAGGTGAGCGATGTGAGTGCTTTGGCTGGGTTGGTCAATTTGCAGTTGCTGAATTTAGTGGGAACACAGGTCCGTGATGTGAGTGCTTTGGCTGGATTGGTCAATTTGGAGTTCGTGGATTTAGGGACAACACCAATCAGCGATAGGAGTGTAGTTTATCCAATTTTTGAGAATAACAAATCCCCAAGAAAATTAAGAGTTACTTTGCAGGATGGTCAAAATATAGGATATATACATCTTCCTTCCGACGTCCGTGCTCGCATCGAAGCACGGCAGAAAGTACCGGCTGCGCCACCTGCACCATCACAAGCTGCTCAAAAAGCACTGAGTTTTGACGACCAAGTTGCTCACGCGCAGAGTATTCTACGGCAGCTGGGTTTACCTGAGAATCGTTTAAGAATTCTAAGAGATGTGAACGTCGATGGCTCTCCAGGACTTGCACTAGATTTATATGGCAGTGGCAATACCATCGATGTTAAAGAACTTGAAGTTCTAAAAAATGTGGTAGGGTTAAGTACCGGATCATGGATGAGAAGTTTTTCATTTCTACGAGCTCTTCCTCATCTTCAAACTTTGGATTTCATTGGGGGCCGACGTGAGCATCTTGCTGATTTGCAATATTTGCCGAATTTGCAGGAGGTTTATTTGGAGGTAGATATTTTTGAGCAAGGGAAGGGCCAATTTTATGACATCTTTGATCACAACCATGCTCCGGAGAGGTTGACCATCTATAATAGAATAAATCAGCAGACTGATCGTTACACTTATCAAGATTACCTCGCCGAGAATCACCGACGGGTAGCAGAGCAAAAAGCGAGATTAGAACAATTTCTGGCCCGCAATGAGATGGGCTTAGTGGCCCTGCAAGTTGTTGAGAGTCCAGCAGGTCAACAGAAGTTGACATTGAGCATTAATGAGTTTGAATCGGAGGTGGTAGGCCGCGGAGGCCAGCTCGATCATTGGGATCTGCTCAATGGACTTACAGAAATTGAAAATATAGATATCCACCCAAGATTTCTTGTTCATTTGGGCCTTAATGTGCGATCGAAAATTAAGAATTTGCGTTTACTTATTTATAAAAAAAGGAATGAGCCTAATGACTATACATTGGAAGGTTTTGATCACTTAGAAGATGTTTCCATGCTTGAGGAAATTCTCCCCGTTAGTGCTGTGGCCCAAAATTACGAAACCCTTTTGCTACAAGATCCGTATCTTCTTGCTCTCACAGGGCGTCCTTTAAAAACAATAAATTTATTTATGCTTATTAATAACATGGCAACTTTAGAAAGAAAGAGAGATGCATTCTTACCCGCCATTGATCTTTTATTTAGAAGTCATCCTCACCCTGAAGAATTTAAGATAGAGTTTCATGGAATAATTTCAGACGTTGCGCTGACGATCACTTATGCCGATTATCAGCGGATGAAAAGTATTCCAGAGGTCTCTTCTCAGGAGCTTTCTAACTTCCTTGAGAAATTGGTTGACCCAACTGCGAGTATGGACTATG
>JANLHA010000010.1 GCA_024653845.1 Candidatus Omnitrophota bacterium
GCTTTTCTTCTTGGCCCGCGATGCAACCAAAAAAATGCCGCAAACCTTATTCAGGCTTGCGGCGCTTTTTCATTCAATTGTGAATGATTACATCTTCACAACGTTGGTGGCTTGCTCGCCTTTAGGACCGGTGGTGATTTCGAATTCCACCTTCTGACCCTCATTGAGCGATTTATATCCTTCACCTTGAATGACGCTATGATGTACGAATACATCGTTGCCATTTTCAGGGGTGATAAAACCGTAACCCTTATCGTTGTTGAACCATTTTACTGTTCCTGTAGCCATAATTTGTTTCCTCCTTCTTAATTGAATTCGTAAGTCTGTTCTGCCTGAATGCTATCTTTAATTGTCTTTACGTTCGTTGCATAAAAAAACCGCAAACTGAGAATCTTCCCAGCCTTGCGGTTTAAAGATATCTGCTTTCCTGCTTTGACCTGCTTACGTGAAGGACAGTATGAGGCTTTAGGGTGAGACTGTCAAGGGATATTATTTCATGTATCTAAAAGCCAATCTTTCCCTTTGGTTTCTCTTCTTCGACAATTAATTGATGGATAGCTTCAAAAACAATACGAAACTGAGCATCGTATTTCTTCTCTAAATCTTCCAGTTTGCGAGCCCAATTTTTATGTGTGCTTAAAATCTCACGTAACTTTACAAATGCTCTCATAATAGAGATATTTACTAATACAGCCCGTCGACTTCTTAAAACACTCGAAAGCATTGCGATACCTTGTTCAGTAAACACATATGGATTATAGCCGCCTAAAATTTGTTTGGAAGGTATCACAAACTGTGATACCAGGGAATCAACCTCACTATCATTTAATTTAAAACAAAAATCTACCGGGAATCGCTCTTTATTTCTTGAAACCTGTTGACGTAAAGCAATGGGCTTTACCTGATAAAGGACAGCCAAATCTTTATCAAGCATAACTTTCTGACCACGGACAATAAAAATTTTACTGGTAATAACTTCTGCCGAAATGGTTCTTGTAGGCATTGTTCCCCCTTTTATTGGTCGGGGGAAATAGGAATAGATTATTTTACAAAAGAATTTGTAAGAAGCGAGTTTTATCTTATTAAAACAACCAACAAACTGACTGCCGCTAAAATCGCAATTGTTATGGCAATCCATTGGAGGCCAGTACTTCTTATTTTGCCTAGCACGCCTGAGCTGGAACGCCCAAGACTCTCGCCGCAAAAGTGGCAGAGCAGCGCATCTTCGTCAGAGATGGGGTTGTGGCAATGGGGGCAAGAGTAATCAGACATATTTTATTTCCACCAATTCTGTACACTCTTCGGGTTATCCCCTGCAGGCTTAAATTTTAAAGACGTTCCCGGCGGAATAACAAATTGCGAAGGTTTCAATAATTTAATACGTGTATGTGACTCCAGTCGCTTTTGAAAATCATCATCGAAAGTGAGGAAAATCTTTATACCCAACATCTCAGCTTCTGCAAGAATTCGGCAATCATTTTCCTTAGGATGATATTGAAAAAACTCTTTACTTCTTTTATCTATTCGCTGCTTTAAAAATGGATTATTAAGATTAGTTCGGCCTAACATTACATTCAAAAAACTTGTATGCTGTAACAGTCTGTTCATATCTTTTATTGCTTTAACTTCGTTATAAACAGTTGGAAGTAACCATATCCGATATCTCAATGCAATACGAAAAGCCTCCTTTCTTTCAGGCTTGAGTAATGAAGCATCTAAATCTGGATCATATTTTGCTTCATTCGCTTCAACCAGATAGGTTACAATCTGGGAGTCTGCTGCAATCTCCAGATCATTGTCTTTTGTGTCAATCATTAATCAATTCTTCGAAAAATACTAATTAATTGTGTTATCTCTTTCCTAATATGCCCACACCCCTCCGGTAAAAATTCAATCGCCTTCTGGCAGGCACCAATGGCCTCAGGAATTTGTCCCAACTTATAAAAACAATCCGCCATATTTTCATAAGTCACCGCCCGTCGAGGCTGCAATTCCAAAGCCTGCTGAAAGCACGCCAACGCCTCAGCAGGATGCCCCATCTGATTCAGAAACCAGCCCTTATTATGATGAATCGTCGCAAAATCCGGTTCAACCGCAATCCCGCGGTCAAAAAATTCCATGGCTCCATCGAGCTTTCCTAACTCAATCATGCACAACGCGCGATCGTTATACACCGCTCCGTCAAAAGGATTATGTTTAATCGCCGCATCCAAACAAGGAATCGCCTCTTCAAATTTCTCATCAATAATCAAAATCTGCGCGGTGAAATACATCCGCTCGCCTAAATGCTCATCACCTCTACCCAACGCTTCAAGCGCTTCCTTGGCTAACGCACGTGCGCGCGGCAGATCATCGTAAGTGATGGCCTCGTCGATAAGCAGCCTAAATTGATTAAAATCAAAATGTTGTGTCATAAGGTGACGTTATTTTAACATGCCAACTTCCTAATCAAAAAAATTAAAGTTAAAACAGCAACTGATAAAAATTATTTTCATTCCAAAATAAAGCCCCGACCAATCTCTCGACGGGCCGGGGCTTAAGTAAATCACTTCAAACCACTTCTTTAAAAATTACTCAGCAACGCCTTGAGCTTCAGCTTCTCTCTTAGCGACTTCTTCTTCAGCAATCTTGGTATATTTTTCAGGATCTGCTTGGAAATCTTTCAAACACATTTCACAGCAAAGATGATAAATTTTCCCATTATGTTCAACGGCATAGCCTGTACCATTGCCCATTTTGGAAATTTCTTCACCACCGACGGGGCAAATAAGATTTCCAACGTCGACTTTTTCTTCACCTGTTCCTTCAGCGGCCACAACGGCTGGAGCTGCGGAAGTTGCTTCTTGTTCTGCATAAGCCTGGCTTCCAGCAAATAAAACCACAACAGCAAACATCAAAACAAACTTTTTCATCTCATCCTCCTTAACTTCGGTTATTGATTAAGAATCGTATTATATCAAAGCCCTTTAGCTTTTCACGTTCAAAATCAATTTATTCCCATCACTTTTTAAAGAGGGCTCAAAGATGATCTCTGAGCCCTCTTGGCAAACACTTCTCAAATCAATGCCTATTAATACTCTGG
>JANLHA010000280.1 GCA_024653845.1 Candidatus Omnitrophota bacterium
CTGGAGGCAAATAAACCGCCAGCGCCACCACCAATCACTCCAACATCACAACTCTGTTCCATATAAGAATCCTTTTTTATTTTTAATCTGACCTGGTTCTTTAGGCTATGAATAAATTTTTCCGAGAATCGCTCCGTAAACAATATGCCCTATCAGGCTTCCCATCACCATAAGCATTTGCTGTGGACTGGCACTTGAGAAGATCCCCATCCCTGCCATCGGCATTACCATGCTTTGAGCAAGGACGAATAATATTAGACCCCATATAATTCCTCTTAAAGCGCCAGATCCCGGAAGTTTATCTGCCAAAACATAAACATAAATAAAAGGAAACACTACAACTCCCAACATGAAATGCATAATCATACCGATCATCCACGGCATTTTCATCATGCCGCTTATCATACCGGCAACATCCATTTTTGGCATGCCCATTTTGGGAGCCATATACATCATCACGGTCATGACTAAAGTGGCAATAAATCCTGCTAAAATTCCCTTTCCAATATTTTTGTCCACGACCCACCTCCCCTTTTTAAAGGAGCCCGAAACTCGACTTCGGGCTCCCCAAGCTGTCTATTAATGCGACCCTTCATGCTGATGTTCCTTTTTCTCCGATTTCATGCCCTTCATATGATCATGTCCTTTTTTCATCATTCCTTCCTTCATATCGGCCATCTCGGAAAGCTTTTCTGAAAGATCCGGGTTTGATGTCTTCAGAGCTGCAGCCGCATCCCGCAAGGTGCTAATATGCTCTTTCATGTGTGCACCCATTTTTTCACAATAAGGACAGGCCATGTCACCATGACTGCCTTCCATATGACTACCTTCATTTTCAGCGAACGCCTGAGCGGGATTCATCATTAAAGTCCCGGCTAAAACCATCATTACGATCCATGCATAATTTTTCATAACATCCCCCTTTGGTTTTTTTGTTTAACTATTTAAGTGCTCCCTGACAGCTTGATCCTGCCCCAGCGGTACAACCGAAACAATGGTCAGCAGTCAATACTTTCCAATCTTCTAAATCCTTTTTTTTTACATTAAAAACAGTCAATAGCTTACCATTACGCATTCCCATCCCCAGCATTTGATTAAAATCACAATCAAATAATCTGCCGTCCCAACTGATATTCAAAGTGTTGCGGCACATAAGACCGTCTAAGGTGTGCGGATTAAAGTTATTGATCAGTAATTCTGCGTAGCTTTCAAGCTGATTAAATGCTTTAAGATATTTGGCGTAACGCGTGATCGGCATATTAGTAATCGTATAAAGTTTATTAAAGACAATCCCGGAATCATCCTTGAGCCGTTGTTTATAATCCCTTTCCAATTTATCCTGAGCAGGCGGTAAATGCGCTCCGATGGGGTTATACACTAGATTCAGGATCAACTCCGAATCAGACTTTCCATACCCTAAATTGTTAAATTTTTGTAACGCTTCTATAGATTTTCCAAATGTTCCGTTTCCTCTTTGTTTGTCCACATTATCTTTAGAATAACAGGGCAACGATGCAATGACTTCAACCTGATGCTGTGCCAAGAATTCACTCAAATCTTCCATTCCTTTTTCAAAAATTATTGTCAGATTACATCGATCAATAATATGTATTCCTCTCTTATGGGCTTCGGTTACCAAATAACGAAAATGCGGGTTCATTTCCGGCGCGCCGCCAGTTAAATCAAGCGTCTTAGGTTTCAAGAAATCCATTAATACGACAATGGCCTGTGCAGTCTTCTGATCCATATTTTCTTTGGTCTTTGTCGGCCCTGCTTCCACATGGCAATGTGAACATGTCAGGTTGCATAACTTACCGACATTGACTTGAATAATCTCAATCGATGTTTTCTTTAAATCGTATCGATGTTCGACGAGTTTTGATTGAAAACGGTTCATCACGATCTCCTATAAAATACGATGAAGGAAAAAATAAGCTGTCCCAGCAAATGCCGCGGCAACAGGAAGCGTCAAGACCCATGAGGATAATATTCCGCTGATGACTTTCCAATCGGCTTTGCCATTGCTTAAACCAATTCCAAATAATGACCCGCAAGAAACATGCGTGGTTGAAACCGGCACACCCATTTTTGAAGCAAAGATAACCAATATGGCTGTGATTAAGTTTGCTGTAAAACCCTGTCCATGATTCATTGTCGTAATACGATGCGACATTGTTTCCCCTACCTTTTTCGCGCTTAGAATCCCGCCTAAAGCCATAGCAACCGCGACCAGGCCGATATTGAGTTTCAATCCCAATGCTCCGGCGGCCACGGTAAGCGCGACGATCTTTGGTGTATCATTTAACCCCCTGGCAAAACTTACTGCACCGGCACTGATAAAATGTAGGGTATCGAGAATTTGCTGGGCATTGATGCCAAGTAAATTTCCTTGATAATATTCAACCGCACGAGCCTGACAGGCGGATTGTTCATCAACAATAATATTTAAAGACCTTAATTGGCTGACTGATAACTGCCCTGCCCCACAGCAGGCTAAGCTGGGAACAGGAAAAACCTTTTCTCCAATACAAACACATGTTTTGTGTGTAATTCCCAGACGATGTCTTGTAAAACGGAATATCGAATAGATAACAACGGTTGCTCCTACTGCAATAACTGGGCTTACTACCAATGGGATAAAAAAAATTTTTCCTAATGTATTAAATCCTAGCTGTTGCGGTCCTATCGCCATAAGTCCCGCCCCGACTAAAGCACCTGTTAAACCGTGTGTCGTTGAAATCGGAATGCCTGTTAATGCCGCAATTAATACTGTCAAACTTGTCCCGATCGCCACGGCAATCAAAAAATCTGGACTGGCAATAAGCGCATCAGGAACAAGTCCCTTTCCACTAAAGGTCTCAACTAATTTACTTGCCCCAAAAAAAGCTGTCAGTGAACCCGCCAATGTTGTAACGGTCGCCCAAGCAAGAGCTTTCTTATAATCCGTTGTGCCGCTGCCAACTAAAGTCGCTACACCTTTGAAATTATCATTGGCGCCATTAGCATAGGCGACCAGCAATGTTGCAATAATGATAAAAACTGGCCAAATCATTAACAACAACTCCCGGTTGAACTTGTTTTTTCCGCGGCAGATCCACAGGGAAACAATCCAAAATGCCTAGATTTATCTCCGGTAATCTTAAAGTGCTTTCTGTAACGAGTATTCATCAGCATGGAAGCGGTATTCCCACAAACCAGCATAGGCTTATCTGTCACGAACGCATGGTGGTCATCCAAAATAAAAGCGTTCGAACACCCGTCAATCGTGCCTTGATAATAAGCGACCTGCCCAAAATCCTCGCAACGGTCTTCCAGATCCTCCAATTTAAAAGCCCGGATAGTCATGGAATAAAATTCCACCGGCCCGGCTTTCTTAGCAAGGATTGGATCATCAATGTTGATTCTTCTTTTTTGGACGACCCGATAGTCCGGACAACCCAAACCGGCAATAATCCGTCGGAAATCTTCAATATAGAGTGCACCACCCAAACACTCACCATAGGCTAACTGATCATCATGAAATTCCCAAGGCACACGAGCGTTGGTAAAAACATCCGAAAAATAAAGCTCTCCTCCCGGTCTTAATACCCTGAATATTTCCTTAAACACTTGCGATTTATCCGGTGAAAGATTGATCACACAGTTGGAGATGACAACGTCGACACTATTATCTTCAATCCCGACTTCTTTAAGGTCCTCGATATACCCTTGTTTAAAATCAACATTGCCTTTCTTAAAACCGAAACGCTGCATTTGCGTGTCTTTATATTTATGGGCAACCGCCCACTGCTCTTGTGTCATATCGATTCCGATAGACATTCCATTTTCTCCAACCAATTTCGACACAACATAAACGTCCCGCCCTGTGCCGCACCCCAAGTCCAGGACTGTGCAGTCTTTCAAAAGTTTCGGAATCGGAGAACCGCACCCATAAAACTTATCCAGTATTTCCGGCTCAATATTTTTGAGAATGGATTTTATTTCATCCGGCAGGCTATCGGTTGTACAGCAGGCGCTGGTCTTCAGATCTTCATTGGTTTTTAAAATCCTGCCGTAATAATTTTTAACGTTTTCCTTTTTCTGGTTACCAATTGCTGGGTTCATATTTTGTCTCCTATTTTCATTTCCCTCGTCGCCCATGGCGGCTTCGGGAAATGAAGCCATTCCTAAAAAATCTCTATGGAAGGTTTCATTACGTCTAAATCTTCTAGTTGGCATAACGTTTGATAACTTAAACGCAGACTATTGATTATTTTATATGTTTGCGGCAAAACTTCATTCGTACTCCATGGAACCCCTTCAAACAACTTGGGTTGAAAATGATTTAAGCCAATCAAATAATATCCACCATCTTCAGCCGGACCGACAACGACATCATTGGAATGAAGGGCCTCAAACCCCTGTTGAATAATATCGGTCGTTAACCCTAATGTGTCGCTACCCAAAGCCATAACCCCTTTACCTCCCATTTGAA
Organism: Candidatus Omnitrophota bacterium; assembly: GCA_024653845.1. GTDB lineage: Bacteria > Omnitrophota > Gorgyraeia > Zapsychrales > JANLHA01 > JANLHA01. Next base: position 4,475 of record JANLHA010000280.1, read on the forward strand.
ATGCTTTGTGAAAAGCGTGTGTGAGTCGCTCACTCAAACCTTCCCCACATTGAGGCAAGTATTCACACGACAAAGAAAGCCAACGCTTGATATCCTCACTTCTCTCCGGTGGATCATAAACAATCACAAGGTCACAGATATTTCTTTGATATAACGATGCAATCACCCTTAAATTTTTCTCTGCTAAATCACTATATAATTTTGCGGCTTCTTCATCTCCCACCGTCTTGGCCAAACGGGTTTTGACCTTGCCCGGCGTTGGATACTTCACAAAATATAGAAGAATATTCGGCCCCATAGTTACCCTTGATATATTTCACGCAGTTTGACCGGACTTTCGTGCAAAAACTTATACCCTAAAACAATCCGGATATTACGTAAAATCTGTTTGATGACACCATTCTTAAAATATTTCCTCGACGATACAATAACCGGCTGATCGATAATCGCAATCCGGCCTTGTTTGTTCAAGCATTCGGAGAAGATCATATCTTCCAAGAGCGCCACCTCTGAGAATCCATTCATTCTTTCGAAGATCTCTCTGGTAACAAACATGGCATTGGTGCCTACCAAACAATGCATCCTTGCTAAATAAACCTGATTTAATAAATAAATGTAAAGTCTTAATAACCATGTACTTGAATTATATGCCTTCTTGAAACCGCCGCCGATAAAGCCATTCTGGATCTTCTCTCGAACCATTTCAATAGCATTTAAAGGAAAGTTCATGTCAATATGAGCAAAGATAAAAACATCTGATTTTGATTCGAACGCCCCCAAGTTCATCTGCAAGGATCGCTCTGGGAAAGCAGTTTGATAACACATCACCTCAGGAAATTTTTCTTTAATGCGATCGTATGTGCCATCGGCTGATTTCCCGTCAACTATGATGACTTCATTAGCTCCAAGGGAGATAAAATGTTTTAAGGAGTCTTCTATGACTTTACTCTCGTTATAAACAGGAATTATAATGGCGACTGTCGGATTCCCTTGCCCTGTCCGGTCTAATAATATTTGCGAAAATTTATTTTTGCCTCGCAGCCGTCGGTGCCTAAAGCACAATTCCAACCCTAAAATGGTAAAGAACAATCCATATTCCAGTAATCGAACCCACGTAAACATATCCCTTTGATTTTGATACATAAAATAAAAATCCAGATAATAAAGAAAAACCAATGCGGAAAAAGCGACTAGCGCTCTTGAAGGAAAGATGATAAGGAACGGGAAAACCCAAGTGAAATACCACGGATTGCCCGTCGGGAGGAGAAAGAATAAGGCGGACAAGCTTATCAACGACACTCGCAGAAATCTTGAGATCGTCCTTCTTCTCATCAACCAGCGGCAAGATAAGAGTAAAATAAGCCCGAAAATCAACACGACCGCGATCCGGCTGACAATATTCGTATCAAACGGCAAAGGTAATTTGTGAATGACACTTGTAATAATAGTAAAAAGTCCATCGTTGACTTTCCATTCTGCCGAAAATTTTAATAGTCCTTCAAACAATGTCCCGAATTTTGCGTTACTAAAAGGCAAGTAAGATGCAGCAATCAATCCAGAAAACATTACCGTGGGAATCAGGCTTCGCAGGAAATTCTGCCGAAACATAATCAGCAAGAATGGCAAAAAAATAACAGCGAACCATTTAATGGATGTCGCAATAGCCAATGACAGTAAGGCCAATCGATGATGCTTTTTCAATAACGCATAAATCATTAAACAAATAAACAACACTGCAAAGACATCAAGGTGGAGACTGTTTGTGAATTCTTTGATAATAAGCGGCGACCACGCATAAAGCGCGACCCATCCCAAAGATAATTTAAGACGCTTCAGTATCAGAACCATTAAGATTAAAATTAGGATTTCGGCGATAGCGACCATCCCTCTCCAGCCCCCAAAACTCCAAGGGGATATCTTCTGGGATAAAGCAAATAAAAATTGTGCGCCGGGTGGATAAATTGTTTTAACATCCGGATGATTGATTCTTTCGTTTATTGTTTGCACGGCTTCCTGCCTCGTTGGATCTAAGGATAATATTCCGCGCTCAAACGCATCTTGGGGAGAATAAGAATAAGGATTGTGCTGGGATACGCTCATTTGTCCATCCCAAACATAACGATACGGATCGGTTTCTTGAATGAACTGTGATGGGAAATAAACGAACCGCACTAAAATACCTATGATCAAAATCCATGCCAAATTAAACCGCTCACCTTTACGGCCTGGTTTATTTCTCCAAAGCTGTTCCAAAACCAGCCAATAAACCAAAAAAGCCAGAAGCATATAACCCAAAAACTCAATGATTGGCCGATCAGCATGCCCAACGCCAAAAATAAAACTATGGCTTAAAAGGGAAATCTTGATATTAATTCCCAAAATAATTAACCCAGACAATATCAACATCCATCTATTGTTCATTCAAACTCCAGTCATAATCTAGCCATTGAATTGGGGCACTGTCAGGCAAGTTTTTATCTTGCGGTATATATTTCTTAATAAAAGCTATGCTTCCCCCCGCTTTTTCAAAGTCCTCTTTAAACCATTTGAAGATGGGTGAGAGATGAAATGTGTTCTTGCGTGCGTCGTAGTTGAATTTTCTGTGATCTTGGAGGAATTTTGTGACTGCGTCATTCAACTGCGAATCCAGTCGATCAGACACATAAGGCTCGTCGCGCAAAACAGGACACCCCAATGACGCACAAACAATCGCAAAATGAATGCGCGGATCAGAGAATTCCCTCCTTAATATTTCATTCTCGATATAATTAAGACTGACTTTTTTCCCTAGAATGGCGAGTGCCTCTTGATTCCAGACATCAGGAATTTGTTGAATGCTATTAGCGGGATAACGAAGGGCTTGAAGGCCTAAAGATCGTTTTAGTGGATAATGATCAAGCACCAATTTCATGGCCTCGATATTATAAACGTTAATCCAAAAAGACATTTTCTTTTCCTTGTTCCATGTCAAATATTCGCTCTCGGAAACTTTTTCCAAATCAGCAACGATAGAATCGAAGAGCGGGAGATCACGTTTGATGATTCCTCGATAATCAACTTTCCTTTCTTTAACATATCGCTTTAGCAAATCTCCCCACTTCATATAATGATGATCAAAAGAATCTGCCGCAAAACTCATTTGGTAAGGCAAAAGAATTAGCGACAGGAATAAGAGATTGCGGAATAATAAAATCATTTAATGTTCTCCAATAAAATTTTTTTAAGTTGATTTTCTTCCGGCAACCCAATAGCAATAATCTTCCCATTTAAAACTAAGGTGGGAGACATAATCACACCGATTTCTTGAGCCCTCTCTGATTCTGTAAGTATATTAACTTCCTTGAAGGAGATATCAGAGAAATCTTGTAATATTTTTGTAATAAGACTTTTCGCTTTATCTCTACAAAAACAAATGGGGTCTGAAAAAAATTCAAGTGTATGCATAATAACAATTCTCCATTGCCGACTAGGCAAGTAGAGAATAGCACAATGCTTAATTTAAAACTGTCAGCGGGATGACAAAATACGAAAAAATCTTCAGCGGACTTATTGTTACTTAGTGGGGGTGAAATTAGGCGGGAGGCGCTACTTGGTCAATTCTTCAAACGGCTTAGTGCCCTTTAAGAAAAAATACTTTCCTGCAGTTTGAATCATATCTTTATTTTTGAAATCGTTTAAAACATCTGTAACAGTTGCGCGTGCTGAACCGATAAGGTTGGCAATATCTTCATGAGTAAGAGGAATATCAATTTTAATTGTATCCCCTTCATTTCGCCCGAATTCTTTCTTGAGCTCCAAAAACAGAAAAGCTAATCGCTGAGGAATATTTCGAAAAATCAAATTCTCCATGCGGTTTTCAATGATTCTTCGTCGAAAGCCGATGAGCTTGCTTAAACTGATCCCCAAATCCGGCTTCATCTGCAACAAGCCCATGAGATCATTTCGTCTCAAAATGCAAATCATCACATCACTGTGGGCTTCGGCTTGTGTCCCGGCTTCCCCAGCGCCCAAGACTTCCAGTTCTCCAAAAATTTCTCCGGGTTTTAGTAAGGCGAGTGTCAATTCGCGCCCATCGGAAGTCAACTTCGAAATTTTCACAACGCCCTTTTTCAACAAATAAACAAATTCACCCGGCTGGTTTGATAAGTAGATCAGTTCTTTCTTACGAAAATTCTTCTCAATGACCTTTTGAGCCAGATTCATCATGTCATCTTGATTCATGGCTTTAAAAAGGTTAATACGCTTGAGATACCAAAGTTTATCCGAATTGGTCGCCTGTGTATTCATAGATTTTTATCTTATCATAACAACTTGGAAATTCTAGTTTTATGATTGCTAGGCTATTTTTGCCATTCATCATTTTCCGGTTCCTTTCTTAATCAAAACAATTCCGTAATGATACGGTTTTAAATCATATTGGACAGGCTCACTAAACCCGACGCTTTGCGCCCACTTCAAACAATCTTCCGGCTTAGGACGAATATCCATTGACGGCCCGCGGGGCGTTGTTGGATCGTAATTCCAATGAATGATCCCGAGCCTACCGCCTATTTTCAGAATTCGATGAGCCTCACGAAGCAAGGCGGCCGGATTCTCAAGATGGAGAATATTAAAAAGCATCACATAATCCACACTTTCATCTTGTAATCCGGAGCCTTTGGCCATGAAATCACGCTGTATGGCCGCTACATTGCTCAATCCTTGATTTTTGGCTTCCTCATTTATTAACTGAATCATGTCCGAATCGATGTCTAAAGCGTAGACCTTCCCTTTGATAATCTTAGCGGCTGGAATAGTAAACGTGCCGTACCCACATCCGAACTCTACCACATCAGTAGTCCGGCTATTTATACCGAGCGTTTTGATAATCTTGGGCAGGTTAAAAAACTTTTCCCACATCTCGCGCTCAGGCATTCCGCTTTCTCTGATTTTCATGCAAAAACCTTTTATTCTTTACTAATCGATTTGGACACTTTACGAAAATGAAATATTCCCCACACTAAAACCATCATGCCGCAAACCATAAAAAGCCAACCCAAAGAAACAATCAGTAAGGCGTCAGGAAAGAACTTAATAGCAGCCATACCGAAAATCAACAAAGCCAGTGCTGTACGAACATACGCCAAGAAGGTTCTTTCATTGGCCAAAATTGTCCGCAATCTATCTAAATCGCTCATGTATGAGTTAGCTCTGATTTGACGAACACCTAAAAACGTAGACAATATAGGTCAAGGAGGTGTCCAATGTCACTAGGGTCGCTAGCTGAAGAAGGCTAGAACCTGTTTAAAGGTGTGTGCCAACGATCATCCGATCTTCACTTCCACTGAATGCTCTACTCGATCATCAATAAGCCGTACTTCCATTTCCTTCTGCGCGACACCATCCACCTGAATGGACGTTATGCGATCTGATGGGCCTGAGCACACAAAAGTAATATGATAGAAGGTCTCCCGGTGCCGGTAATGCAGCTTCCAGGAGGACCAACCCGCGGGAAGGCACGGCTCGAAATAAATCCTGTCCACTTTCAAGCGGATCCCCAGCAAATGCTTCACAATAAGCTGATACATCCAGGACGCGGATCCGGTGTACCATGTCCAACCCCCTCGTCCGGCAAGGCCAGGAGAGGCATAAATATCTCCGGCCATCACAAACGGCTCCACTTTATAAATAGCGCACTTTTCAGGAGTATCCGAATGACTCACCGGGTTGATCATCCCAAGAAGTTCCCAAGCCCGACTTTTATCCTTTAACATCGCAAACGCGATCGCCGCCCAAACCGCGGCGTGCGTATACTGTCCGCCGTTTTCCCTCACACCGGGAACATAACCTTGGATATATCCCGGACTGGGAATGGATTTATCAAAAGGCGGAGCAAATAATTTCACGATCGCGTGTTTCCTGTCAACAAGTTGCCGGTCGACCTGCTCCATAGCTGTCTGGGCCCTTTCCTTCTCGGCCGCGCCTGAAAGAACCGCCCAGGATTGCGGGATCGAATCAATCCGGCATTCGCTGTTCAAAGAAGAACCCAAAGGATCGCCTTTGTCAAAATAGGCCCGGCGATACCACTGACCATCCCAGGCATGTCCTTCAATATTCCCGGCAAGCTTTCCGCGCTCCTCAATACAGAATTTCAAAAAGACCTGATCACCCTGCCGGGCGGCCAAAGCCGCCATGGATTTAAGGACATCATAAAGAAAAAAAGCAAGCCAGACGCTTTCGCCTTTTCCTTCGCGCCCAACCAGATTCATCCCGTCGTTCCAGTCCCCGCTTCCCATAAGAGGAAGGCCGTGAATTCCCAGCTTTAACGCCCTTTTAACGCTTAAAACACAATGTTCGTAAAGTGTTCCGGAGCGGAGAGAAACCCTCGGTGTATCATAATAAGATTCTTCTTCGGGTCTAACCGGAGGCCCTTCCAGAAAGCTGATGAGTTCATTGAGCACCCCCGTATCGCCAACATCTTCGACATACAAACAGGTCACAAACGGAAGCCATAAATAATCATCCGAGCAGTGGCTCCGAACACCGCGGCCGGAATGAGGGTGCCACCAGTGCTGGACATCTCCCTCCACGAACTGGCGCGCGGCAAAAGCCAGCAGTTGTTCCCGGATCATTTCCGGTTTCGAATGGATGAGCGCCATAACATCCTGGAGCTGATCCCGAAAACCCAACGCCCCGCCGGACTGATAATAACCGCTTCGGCCCCAAAGACGACAGCTGATGATCTGATACTGCAGCCATCCGTTCACAAGAAAATTGATCGACGAATCGGGCGTTTCCACATAAACAGCGCCCAAAGTCCGCTTCCAGTATTCCCACACATTTTCAAGCTCCTGATGCGCCGCGTCGATGCCGTTAAAACGCTGAACGAGCTTCCGTGCGTCATTTGCTGTTTCCCCGGAACCAAAAATGAAGAGGATCTCTTTCTCCTGACCGTCTTCAAGATCCAGCCTGACTTGCGTGGAAACACATGGGTCAGCCCCCGCGCCTACTTTTCCAGAAAGTCTGTCCCGGCGCATTGCCGAAGGCGATGCCATCGTCCCGTTCCTCCCGATAAACTCGATCCGGTCCCCACTGACAAAACGCGTCGGCTCACTGACATCCAGAAAAACAGTTCGGCCCGGAAATTCCTTATTGTAAGGATTCCTGGCAAAAAGAGCTCCGCTTTTGGGATCAATCTCGGTCACAATATGCGTATGATATTTATCCCGAACCGTCCCCATCACGAGTTCACAATATGCCGTCGCGGAAAGCTTCCTTCGCCGTCCGGAAACATTTCTAATCTTCAAGATCGAGAACTTAATGCTATCCTCAAGGGGAACAAAGACCGTCATCTCCGAAACAATCCCATTTTCGACATGTTCAAAAATGCTATAGCCGAATCCGTGACGCACGGCGTAACTGGTTTTCCCCATCGCGGGAAGCGGGGTCGGAGACCAGAATTGTCCACTCTCCTCATCACGAAGGTAGAACGCCTCCCCGGAAGCATCCGAAACAGGATCGTTCCCCCAAGGCGTCAAACGGAATTCATGCGCGTTCTCACTCCAAGTGTAGGCGCTTCCACTTTCCGAAATGACCGAGCCAAAACGCCGGTTTGCCAGCACATTGACCCACGGAGCAGGCGTAGCCAGCGAACGTGACGTCGTGATGATATATTCCCGTCCATCCGTGGTAAAACCCCCTATGCCATTAAAATGAATCAGGTCAGTCCGGGTTACGGGATCCTTTTCAACTTGCTCGGGGATCTCTTCCCGAACGGGAACGAATGGCAGAACATTCACCGAGGGTTGCGTCATGCCTTTTATCTGCTCGGAGAGTGTACCCCCACGATCCGAAATAATGATTCGCGCCACTGTTTGCATAAGAATCCGATCCTCATCGGACATTTGATCCGCGCGCCTTAAAAAAATACCCCCTTGCTGATTCTCCCATTTTTCCGCGTTCGCGGCGATCAGACCGCTGATCCTCTCCCCAAGGCTGTCACGATAAACGGAGGTGTCTTCATTCCAAATCACCAGGTCGACCCGAAGCCCTTTCATGCGCCAATACGCATGAGCTTGTATCATTTGCACAATAAGATCGATATTACCCTGATTTTCGATACGGACAAGAATGATCGGAAGATCTCCGGAAATACTGTATCCCCAAAGGTCCGGCTGACCCCTGTTATTCTGCCGCAAGATACTCGCGTTCGCTCTCCATGCAGAGTTTGCATACACAATAGCGCTCGCAAGACGGCCGTAAAGCTGGGCCGCGTCTTCCGTAACATTGATCTGCTGTAACGCAACCTGCCCGTTGGTCCAGGCCAGATTAAAGATGCGATCGGCCAGATTCCGATCTCTATATTTTTCCATAAGAGGCTGCGCGTCTTCCCGGCTCTCGCATATTGCCGTCAGAAAATCGATCACAACAGACTCCTCAGGAGCCAGTTCGATCTGATTCCGTATCGAAACGATCGGATCAAGGACAGATCCCTCACTGTCCGAGAGCCTGCCTCTTTCTTCCATGGCCACGGGGTTGGCCACCGTGCGCCTTCGCCCGAGGAACCTGCCGCGATCCGTTTCATAGGAAGCCCCTGCGACCGCTCCCCCGTGAACCGCCATAAGATGTAACACCCATGGGAACTTTTCCGAATCACAACGAGGCCGGCGATGACAAAGGATCGCCTGATGAGACCTGATGATCTCGGTCTGAACAAACAGATTGCTGAACGACCGGTGGTCCTGATCTCTTGCGGGATCATTGAGGACGACTTCCGCGTAACTCGTCACTTCGATCACGCGCTTATAACGCGACTGATTAGTGATCGTCACCCGGCGCAATTCGCTGTCGTCTTCCGGAGAGACCACGATCTTGGTATGCGTCGTGATCTGATGATCGCGCCGCTTGAATTCAACCCAGGCCTGGGAAAACAGCGCTTCATAATCTTTGCCCTTCTTTTGGGTCGGCTGATACGCCGCGGACCAATACTCGCCGGACATGACATCCCGAAGATAAATAAATGTTCCGTCATGGTCCAAGGCGGAATCCTCGCTCCATCGTGTCACGGCAAATTTCTGCCAACGGCTATAACCTCCGCCGGCGTTGGTAACCATCATATGATAGCGTCCATTGGACAAGGAATGAATTTCCGGCATAGGCGTTTGGGGAGTCTTAAATACCCTCAAAAGAGTTTCCCTGTTTTCGGTATTCCGTAACATTCCGGTTACTTCAAAATCGTAGAAAAATGATTCGCTGGCAGGCGCCCGTTCCTGGAGAAGAAGTTCTGTTGACTTGAACATCGGCTCCAAAAGAAAACGCCTTTGCATGGGACGATCCAATAACGTGTAGGCAAGGGACAACAAGCTCATACCTTGATGATGCGCCATGTAAGATTTAATGATTGCCGGGACTTTGTCCGGAGCAAGGCGCGCAGGCGTATAATCAACCGCTTCGTAAAGGCCATAGGCTCCCTGCAATCCCTCCGCGGATAACCGCTCAAGATTTTCACAGGCTTTTTCGGGTTCCACCATCAAAGCCAACATCGAGGCATACGGGGCCACAACAAGGTCCTCGGCAAGCCCCCTCTTAAAACCTATGTCCGGGATCCCAAAAGAACGATACTGATAGATCCTATTCGCGTCGATCTTGTTGTAACCGGATTCCGAGATCCCCCAGGGAAT
>JANLHA010000284.1 GCA_024653845.1 Candidatus Omnitrophota bacterium
GATAGATAGAAAAAAGTTTAAAAATGGAATGAACGTCTGAACGTCAGTTGAGTGGAAAAACACTTGCCCCTCCGTGGTGGGAGGGGCAAGAGGAATGCACGCCTTAGCCCCGCGATAAAACGAAGCCTTTGGCCTCTTAATTGTAACGCAAAACAAGAAGTCAATCAATCAAAATTTCAGTCCTAATTCCTACTTCGTAATTCCTAATTCCAGTCTTCCTAATGTCCGATTATCAACCTAAAAAATCTCCTTCTCAATGGATCTCAATCCAAGAAGCGACACGTCATGCGCCGTACTCGCAAGAATATTTAAGTTTATTAGCTCGACGCGGAAAAATATTTGCTAAAAAAATTGGTCGTAATTGGTACACCACTCATGAAGCGTTAGAACGTTATATTTCAGAACAAGCATTACTTTCTCCGATATCTAAACAGTTCAGTTCAACTGTGGAATTAGCTTCCGCTCCGTCAAATTTGCTAGAAGAATTTAAACGCCTAAATCCGCAGGCGTTTCCGAAAGACACGAAGCCCGAAGTTAATCAGGAATCAGGAAGCAAAAAGCAAGAGACTGAACCGGCATTGTCCGCACCTGTTATACCACTGGTCGTTGTTCCTGTGATTCCGGAAATTAAACCGGATAATGCAGTTCTGGGAAAACCCAGTAATACTACTCCGACAAATTTTTCATCGGATGAAAAATCAGGCCAACGGCAAGTCGGAGAAGATATACTGGGAAAATTGGATAGATTATCTGACTCGCTAGAAACATTTGCTTCAAGTGTGACAGCATCAATTCGCCCACCGGAAAAAGAAATTATAACTCGAGTAAATCAATCGGTACCGCTAGACCCTGAGGTAGAAGAATTTATCCAAGAACGAAAAAATTCTTCTATTCACCGATTTAAACATTTTGATCGTTTTGCTAAATCGACGGCTCGTTCACCTGCTCGTTTGATGACGATTATGGTGACGGCGATAGTATTGTTATTTGTGTTGGTTGGTGGATTTAGTTTTGGCCAAGTCGATGCTGTTGCTCAAAAGATTAAAAAAGCTTTGACCGATGCCACTACGATTGGCGGTCATTTTGCTGGCACCCACGCTAATGAAGTTTTAGTTCTCGGTAAAGATGGCAATATTTCCATCTACGGCCATATTGAAACTGAAGGTCAGTTTCGTAGTCGTGCTCCTGACGGGGTGGCGCCGATCGTGGTTGATTCAATGACGAAGGTTGAAAATTTGAATGCAGATTATATTGATAATCTTAGTTCGCAAGATTTTACCCTTGCCTTTGTGACCAAAAACGGAAACCTGACCTACGAAGATGTGCATTTGATGGGCAATGTTGAAGTGGGTAAACTTCTCAAAGTTGGTGGCGATGCACTTATTGGTAAAACTTTGACTGTCTCTGGGGCGACGAAGCTTTTAGATTCGTTGACTGTTTACGGTAAGCTCGGTGTTCTTTCAGATGCGGTCTTTGGAAAAGATGTCACTCTAACCAATGGGAATTTGATTATTGAAAAAGGGACCATCAAGATTTCGAATATGACTCTGGTCAAAAATCTTAATGCCGAATATTTGGATGGTGTTAAAAAAGGAGAGATCAATCTCCAATTTGTAACTACTAACGGTAACACCACTACAAATACAATTACGGTTGGTGGGCTCACTTCCACTGGCACGATTACTTCTTACGGTCCCGGCTTTTTCAATTCAAGTATTTGGAGTCCGTTCGGCTCCTTCGGTGATTTAGGGGTCGGGAAAAGTGCTAGTTTTGGAGATTCAAAAAATCCGAGTAATTCAAAATTTGAAGTTTATTCAAGCAAGTTCACTCTTGATGCTAACGGTAACGCAACCATTGCTGGTCGAACAACAACCGGCCCTCTTTTGGTTAGTGGGAGTGTTCTTTCGAATTTAATTCCATCGGGTTCGTTTGATCTTGGTTCAGCAGGTAATCCATGGAGCAATCTTTATGTCGTTGATGGAAATTTTTCG
>JANLHA010000071.1 GCA_024653845.1 Candidatus Omnitrophota bacterium
CCAACGATGTTAATAATTGGGGTGGCGGTTATATTGTGATCGGCATTTCCGAGAAAAAAGAAATTCCGGTTTTGCCTCCGGAAGGACTATCCCCTGCCGAGATTGCTAAGATTCAAAAAGAGCTTTTAGGACTTTCCCATAAAATGAGACCTGAATATTTTCCTATTGTTGATGTGACAAATTATAAGGGGAAGGACATTGTTATCATATGGGTTCCCGGCGGGACACGACGACCTTATAAAGCCGCGGTAAATTTAGCCAAGGGCGCGGAATATGCATATTATATTCGCCGTAACGCCACGACAAAACGCGCGACCGTCACAGATGAACGCAGTTTGATGAAACTCGCCAATGATGTGCCTTTTGATGATCGCATTAACCATAAGGCAAGTCTCGAGGATTTTAATGTGCGTCTGATTGAAGAATATTTGCGTGACGTTAAGAGCTCTCTCGTTAAAGAGGTATCGAAGATGCCGCTTAAGGATCTTTGCCGTAGGATGAATATTGTTGAAGGACCCGATGAGTTCTTAAAGCCCAAAAATATCGGACTGATGCTTTTTTGTGATGAGCCGCAGAAATTTTTTCCGCGCACAACGATTGATGTCGTGAGATATAAAGACGAAGTTGGGGATGACTTTGATGAAAAGATTTTCGCCGGTCCTGTCCATGAGCAGGTGCGCGCGGCGCTTAAATATATTAAAGATTTGGTCATCGTTGAGTATGTTCATAAAGTGGATGGCCGGGCAGAAGCGGACAGATTTTTCAATTATCCTTATGAAGCCATTGAGGAGTCTCTGGTAAATGCCGTTTACCATCGCAGTTATGAAGAACGTGAGCCGATTGAGGTGAGGATTTACCAAGATAAAATTTATATCATTAGCTATCCCGGACCGTTGCCACCGCTGGGCAAAGATAATATCAACAAACCGATCGTTACGCCGCATCGCTATCGTAATAGCCGGTTAGGCGATTCTTTGAAAGAGCTTGAGTTGACAGAGGGCCGCTGTACGGGATTTCCCAAGATTCGCCGGGCACTTAAAAACAATGGATCGCCTCCACCTGTTTTTGAGACGGATGCGGACCGGACATATTTCATGGTGACGCTTAAGATCAACCGGCGGGTGAAGGCCATGGCGGCTCAAATTACTCCTCAAAAGGCAGGAAAGGATGAGGGAGTAAATGGGGGAGTAAATGAGGGAGTAAATTTATTGTTTGACTATATTACCAAGCATCCAGGCCAGAGGGTGCCAAGCATTTCACAGGCCATTAGTACCGCGCCTAAGACCATTGAGCGATGGCTGAAGAAACTAAAAAAGGAAAGGAAAATAAATTTTAAAGGCAGCGCTAAAACCGGTGGGTATTATGTCAAATAAAGCTTAAGGGCGCTAAATGGGAGTCGGATGCAATTTTAAGATTGGTTAATAATATTATTGCTTTTGTAAGAAAAATATAAATGATCGTTCTTCGTCTCACAAGCAAAGTTCTAAAAGAATTCGGCAGGAAGAAACCGGCGCTGGCGGAGGTTCCGGGAAATGTGTCGAGCATGGATGAATGGTATGTGAATTTATTTCGTCTTAATCGCCGAAAGTGTCTGTTGTTTGCCAATGCCGGGACGTTGTTTTCTTTTGTGGCGGTGGGAGTGGCCCGCAAGGATATTCAGGATTTGCCGGAGCTGTTTCGCAAGGAGCTCTCGAAGGCGCTCTTTTATGAGGAGTTTTCAGCCGGAGAGATTCAGAAGGTTATGAAACAGGTTGATACGATAACCATCGCGAAGGCCTGTAACCGAAGTGTGCTGGGTTCAATGAACCAGATGCTTTTTGAGTATGAGCATACCGTGTACCGGCATCAATATTTTGAGGACCGAGAATTGATCGAAGCCAATCGTGACCTTAATCGTTCGCTGCGTAGTGCCATCGGCGAAGGCCGGAATGATTATGGCGTGCCCATTGAGCAATTTAAGAAGAATTTGGTTTTGCCATGAGAATTTATAATCTTTTGCGTATGCTCCAGGAAGTATTCAAGCCAAAACAATTATTCCGTGGCGGCCCAGAAAGTGCAATGCTCAAAGGTCTAACCGCTGAAGATGTCTTGAAATATGAGCAAGAGGAATTAGGCAATAAAGATGTTGTGCCTGAACCCGGGATTGATTTGACAAAGATAAAATCTGAAAATTTGGCATGGTTAACCGAGACGGAAGATCAGGCTAGAGAATATGGGGAGGCTTCTAAATCGGATTTAAAAGATTATCGGGTTATCGCTCGTGATTCTGAGGGCGGAGTATTGGTTGAGAAATTGAATGCGGAGAATAAGGGCCTAATCTCCGCAAAAC
>JANLHA010000072.1 GCA_024653845.1 Candidatus Omnitrophota bacterium
CCCCAGACTTCTTCTAACAAAACATCTCGGGGAATGACTTTTGCTTCATTCTTTAAAAAGAATTGCAGCAACGTGATTTCTCTGACTGTGACTTGAAAAATCTTTTTCCCCTTTTTCCCTTCCAATGTCTGGGGATTAATCGTGACATCACCGAAATGCATAAGATCTTGGCCCACCGCATTGTTTGCTGGCTTGCCTTGTCGTCGTAAAACGCCTCGAATTCGAGCCAGCAATTCATTAATCCCAAAGGGTTTAACAAGATAGTCATCCGCCCCCAATTCTAAGCCAACCACTTTGTCCACCTCTTGCCCTTTGGCTGTCAACATGATGATCCCTGTTAACAAGTCTGTTTGACGAATTTCCCTACACAAGTCATAACCATTCTTTTCTGGCAACATCACATCGAGAAGAATGAGATTTGGCTTCTGCTGACGATATTTTTCGATCGCATCCTGACCGCGCGTCGCGGTGATCACTTGATACCCTTCTTGCGAAAGGAGATCAACCAATCCCACTAAAATTGAAACATCATCCTCGACAATAAGAATTTTTTCTTTCATCATTTGAGAATTTGAGGCAATTGGATTTGAAAAATACTTCCCCCAAGCTTTTTAATATACTTGAGTTCCCCTCCATGATCACGAACAATTTGGCGCGCGATGGTCAATCCTAATCCTGTTCCTGGAACCTTAGGGCTCAAACTCTGCTCAGCTCGATAAAAAGGATCAAAAATTTTGTGAATATCTTGATCTTGCACTCCGATACCGTGGTCTTCGACTTCAATCCTCAAATTTTTATCTTTTGCAAATATTCGCAAAACGATTTCTTGATGATTTTGAGAATATTTCCGAGCATTCGAAAAAAGATTTTCCAATACCTGCCTCATCGCTTCTTCGTCAACATTTGCCGAGGCTGTAGATATTTTTTTCTCTAACCAGACTTGAAACCCCTCTTTTCTCAAGCCCAAACGTTGATTTTCTACAAAATTTTCACATAAAACTACCAAATCAATCACGCGTTTTTGATATCGATACTTTTTTTGTCTCATCTTGGTAAATTGAAGCGTCCGTTCTACAAGGCTTGATAAACGCTGTGCTTCAGAATCAATGATCTCCAAATACTGCCGACGTTTGGCTTCATCAACAATTCGGTTCTCCCTCAGCATCTCTACCAATAGTCGAATGGAAGTCAATGGGGTACGCAATTCATGAGACACATTCGTTGCAAAAATCTCTTTCTGCTGGGCCAACAACATTTCACTACGTATCGACTGCAAAATAACAAAAACACCAATAATTACCGTAATCAATAACATAAAAATCAAAAGCCATGTCATGGAGGCAATGGTATTCGCGCGCCCTGCGATCAGCGCAGGATTTTCAAGATAAGCAACAACCCTCCAAGACGGAATGCCTTCAAAAACTTCTATCGATACAAAAGGCAATCTCTTGTCTTTTCCCATTCTCGATGGAAAAAGTGAATGACCTTTTTCATCAAGAATATTGAGAAATCGAAAATTTGACTCGAGAGGAGGAAGAGACTTCAAAAGGCTGGACATCAATTCTTTTCGATCAATCACGCACCCAACAAATCCGCCCTGAGAAAGTTTTTTCCAAAAAAGAAAATACAAATGATCGTCAGTAATCCTGGGGATGATCCCGCTATCCTGATTAGCTATAATTTGACTGAATGTCAACGTCTGCGGCATCACAGAAGCCCGAGATGACGCCAATTTTCCAGGAAACG
>JANLHA010000288.1 GCA_024653845.1 Candidatus Omnitrophota bacterium
AACAAAGGCGAAGGACGATCAATGACGGGACGTTCCAACGGCTCCAAATTTCCACCGACCATGACCATTTGAGTCTGGGAATAATGAGGATCTCCGTGCGGATCAGAAGCTTCCATCGAGACTTGGATCCGATCTGTAGGCGCCAAATTGATATTCTCTGGTAAAGGAATTTCAAAACGACCGTTTTGGCCTTCTACACGATTTCCGTTTGGGATCTGTTGGCTAAAACCCGAAATGAAACCTCCATTTCGCTCAACAGAATGAAGCATCGCAACAAACGATGCTCGAGGGTAGTTGGGATTATATGTTCCACGGATGACTCGCTGCCCCGGATTAATAGGTTCTTCAAGTCGTGGCTCTAACAAATCCTCATCGACTCTTACCTGTGATCCTCTGACCATTTCCCATGGCCCATTTTGAACCCGCTGCACGTCCATTCGAGGATACACCCCATCTGTAAAGCCTAAGCCTTGATTGATAGGAATCGCAAATCTTGCGTTTTGTCCCGATGGGACCTCCATCGAACCGAGCTCCCGTTCAACCCATCCCTGGTTTCGTGGGAGGTTCTCTTGTGCGGTCACTTGCCATATGGATATACGAATGCGCTGATAATTTCCACTATAGGTTCCCCTAACCATACGATCTTCCGAACGAACAGGTTGCTCAATAATGGGCGCTTCAATTAAGGGATTACCATTGCCGATGACAACATCTACCGCTCCAACACGATTCCTTCCCTGCGCGTCTTCACCTTCGACAATCACCGTAACAGCATCCCCTGCCGCAAGATTCATACCATCATATAAATTGATCTCAAATGTTCCATCTTGCCGAAGAATTCCGCCAGGACCGAACTGAGAATCAGGCCAGATAAGCCCCAAACGTGTCCACGGATCGTTGCTCTGTTGGAGACTAATATGATCAATACGAGCATACGCCTGAGGATCAAATCTCCCTCTCACAACACGATCACCAGCTCTGACAGGAAGATTGATTGTTGGATCAAATTGTTGGATATTCCCACGCGTGACAGGAACTCGATTTGTTGTTCTATTTTGAGGAGCGTCTCCTTGACGAGCCACAATGACGACATCAGCCTCTACGTTTTCATTCTCTAGTAAAGAAATCCCCCGATTCAAAGAAATGTCAAATGTCCCTCCTGCTCCGTCACCAGCTCCAACGGCTTGCCGTTGATTATTAACGGTGATCCGAAATAAATTGACTCTCGCCGAAAAAGCATCCGTCGGAGTGTAAGACCCACGAATTCTTATATCATCTGTCCGGATAGGGCCTTCCAACGTAGCAGAAACTTGAGCATAAGCCAAAGAACTTCCTAAAAAGATGTTCATCAAGATGAAGAAAAAAATAACTTTCTTATTCATAGTCTTTACTAGTTTCCTTTTTAAAATTTCTCCCTTAAATCATTTCGATTTCTTAAGGAGAAACTTTGACGGATGCCTTATTATTGTTTAAATTTTTCTCATCCTTCGTTTTAACTTCAACACTCCATTCCGATGGACTCTTCGAATCAGGAACCAATTTTGTAGAATGCACAATTGCGGTATTTGCATTTTCTTTTAATGCTTGAATTTTCTCGACTCCATCCAACTCTTTGTTGAGATAAAAATACACTTCAATATTTTGAGCTTCTCTTGGCCCAACATTACCGACAACAACTTTAATCATCTTGGCTTTTGAGTCGTATGCCATGTCGCTATCTTTAATGGCCAAATCCGCAACTTGATTTTCTTCGGCTTTCTTCTTTGCGGCCAGTTCTGCTTGTTTTTTAGCTTCTTCAGACGCTTTCTTTTGAGCTTCTTCGGCCTTACGCTTGGCCTCTTCCTCGGCTTTCTTTTGTGCCTCTTCAGCCTTGAGCTTGGATTCTTCTTCCATCTTCTTCTTAATTTCTAGCTCCGCTTGTTTTTTAATTTTCTCTTGAATTTCTTTTTCAGTAGCAATTTTCTTGGCTTCCTGCTCAGCAGCGTCTTTCTTTGCTTTTTCTTCTTGAGCCTTTATCTTTGATTGTTCCTCAGATTTTTTTTCACGCGCCTTAAGATCTTGTTCATCTTTTTTCTTTAACATGAGAGATTTTTTTTGCTCTTCTTGCTCTTTTTTCTTCTTCTCAATCTCTTCTTTCTTATTGTCCTTTTCTTTCTTGTCGTCCGCTTGACCTAACCCCGGAATGATGGGAATATCATCTCCCGGCAAATCTAGACCCGGAGATTGAATGTGAGGTGTGGATTCTTGAGCTCTACCAGCAGCTCCTTCCGGCAACTGGAAT
>JANLHA010000290.1 GCA_024653845.1 Candidatus Omnitrophota bacterium
TGGATGGATCGGCGCTCCCACAAACTGCGCAGAGGGTTGAGAAACAAGTTGTGATTCCGGTTATGGATACAGAAGGCGCAGCCATCATTTTGCCGACGGATTATCAACCTCAAACCGTAGGAATGAAGGCGTATCAGTTGGCGAAGTTGGATCGTCGGGAAATGGTAGAAGGCGAGAGAGCGGCACAGCATGTGACTTTAGGATTTTCGTTGTATCAGCAGATTTTAAAAAGAAGAGGCAATCGTGGGATGGCTCGAGAGATTCAGGCGTTGATGGGCCGCTTGCAAACTGGTGGGTTGGCGGCAGAAGACGTCCGGGGAATTTTAAAAGAGCTTCGAGAAAAGATCGAGTCACTCCGTATTCCCCGGGACGTATTAAGGGAAATCCATCGAGGGATTGTCGGGAATGTGGGTAAGGGGCTGGTTTTCTTGCGGTCCTCGACGAATGCGGAAGATTTACCGGATTACGCCGGGGCCGGGCTCTATGATTCTTATGGAGCGGTGAATCCTCAGGATTTGAAGATGTTGGAATTTTATATCAAGAAAGTGTGGGCGTCTGTTTGGAATGAACGAGCGTATGAGGATCGAGCGCTTCATGGAATTCCTCATGAAACCGTAGGCATGGCGGTTTTGGTGCAAGAGATGGTGCCGTCGGATTATAGCTTTGTGATTCATACGCGTAATCCGTTTGGGGACGGGGACGCGGATGAAATGCTGCTTGAGCTGGTACAGGGATTGGGCGAGGCGTTGGTGAGTGGCGCGGAAGAATATGAAGGATCGCCGCATCGGTTTGCATATCATCGACGGACTGGGGTCATTCGGGTTCTCTCTTATGCGGATAAAGATCATCGACTAGTGAGTCGGGGAGGGTGGCTGGTCAGAGAAACAACCAATTACGCGGATGATTTTTTCGTGCACGAATCTCCGGAGAGGAATGACGTCTTAGCAAAGATTTTTCAAAGCGCTCTTAGGGTTGAAGCAAGTTTTGCCGGTCAGTCCCAAGATATCGAAGGGGCGTTGGTCAGGCCCGCCTATGGAGAAGCCGCGCCCGGAGGACTGGTAAGAGTCTTTTTGCAGTCGAGGAATCAGCAGGGCGTGGCTGAAACTCCGTTACCTGCCATCGCCGCTATCGAGGAGATGGCCACAACCAGCGCTGACCCCAGCGCGACAGCCCCGGGCGGAATTGACTTTGACCCTTCACGCATCAATCTTCAAACCCGAGGCCAAGGCTGGAATTTTGATGTCCCGTTGGATTTACAAAATTTTTCGACAATCCCCTTTGATGGCCTTGAACCCGTGATGCTTGAAATGCTTCCGGTGGATTTGCGTCTGTTATTAGGAGTATCGGAGATCGCCACCGAAACGAGCGGTTGAGAGGTAAGTCTGGGGAGTCAAAGTCAAGAAGTCAACATTCAAAATTTCTATGCCATTTTTAAAAACTTCTTATATAAACTGGCATTACACCATGGAAGGGGAAGGGCCGCCCATGCTTTTTCTTCATGGATGGGGTGTCGACGGGCGGATTTGGCGGCAGCAATATAAGTATTTTTCAGAACATTATCAGACGATCGTCGTTGATCTTCCTGGGCATGGGAAGAGTTCCTGGGCCCACGTTTCTTTGGAAAGAATGACGCAAGATATTTACGCTCTCTTAGATTATTTGAAAATTTTAAAGACGGGAATTGTCGGGAGCTCTTTCGGAGGGCTGGTCGGCTTAAAGATGTTTTCCTTGCAGCCGTCTCGGGTTTCCTTTTTGGTGTCGGTTGGATCACAGCCGAAATTCATTAATGATAGTCAATATTTGTTTGCGTTGGATCAGGAGCGAGTCAATAAATTGGCAGATCAATTGAGCACCAATTATCCATCGATGGTGCAGATTTTTTTTCGTTCCTTGTTCACGCGAGAGGAGCGGTCCTCGCGGCGCTTCCGCTGGATTCAGGCCTTCCGGCAAAATGAAGATATCCCCTCGAGAGAAGCCCTCTTGGGAGTTTTAGATATTTTAAAGAAGGAAGACCTGCGTGAAGTGCTGAGTCAAATTTCGATTCCGTTCCAGTGGATCAACGGCGCCGAGGATTATATTTGTTCTAAGGATTTGGGAGGGTATCTTAAAGAGAAAATTCCTCATGCCCAGATTCATCTTTTTGAAAAATGCGGACATTTCCCATTTTTGACCAAACCGCATGAGTTTAATCAGGTGGTGGAGAAGTTTTTGGAAAAATTATAAAGTGTATCGGAAGGGACAATCCCTGAGCGAAGGAGTTGTCCCTTCCGATACGTATTCATCAATATGTTTCTAAAAATGATCGATAACAAAATCCGCCGAGCTTTTTCCGACGCCGCGCTTCAATATGAGGTTCTCGCTGACTTGCAAAATGAGATTGGGCGAGAATTGTCACAACAATTGATCAAGCGCGACGATTGTGAAGCCATTCTTGATATCGGGATGGGGACCGGACGGTTGACCAATCGATTGAAGTTTTACTTTCCTGACGCGCAAATTGTGGGACTGGATTTTGCTCCGGGGATGGTGGAATGTGCTCGCCAAAAATATGAAGGACTGTCTATCGTGCAAGCCGATGCGCGCCACCTTGCTTTTAAGAAAGAAATTTTTGATGCAGTGGTTTCAAACTTGATGTACCAGTGGATTGAAGATCTCCCATCGGCATTTAGGCAGACGTATTCCGTTTTGAAACCTGGCGGTGAATTCCATATGACGATGTTTGCCCGACGGACGCTTCAGGAATTATTGGAATCCTGGGAAGCTTCGGGAGAAGAGAAAGGGTCGATTAGAAAATTAGCGACGGAGAACGACGTTGCAAAAGCACTCTCCCTGGCGGGGTTTCAAAGTATTGAAACCAAGAGCGAGATCATCAAAACGCATTTTGAAGATTTTCGGTCCCTCATGGAATGGTTAAAAAAAATTGGAGCTCAGCACCGTCCTAAAGATTTTTTTGTTGGGAAAGAACGATTCTTGAAGGCGCAAGAATATTATCAGCAGAAATTTAAAGACCGCTGGGGGATCACCGCATCTTTTGAGGTTGTTTGGGCTAAAGGAAAGAAATCATGAACAAGAATTGTCGAGTTTTTTTTATCACAGGAACAGATACAGGCATCGGTAAGACCGTTGTGACTTATGTTTTGGCGACACTTTTTCAATCTCAAGGCAAGAATGTCGGCGTGATGAAGCCGGTGCAGTGTGGCGGCGATGACAGTCAATTTTTAAAGAAGGCGCTCAACCTCACCGATTCGATCGAAGAGGTTAATCCCTATTTTGCGAAGGAACCATTGTCTCCGCACTTGGCATTTCATCGACAAAAAACAAGGATCGATCCAGAAAGAATTTTTGAAATTTTTGAGACATTGCGCTCTCGTCATGAAATTCTACTGATTGAAGGAGCTGGTGGGCTTTTGGTTCCGATTACGCAAAATTATTTGGTTGCGGATCTTATTCGTGACTTGGGTGCCGAAGCCATCATTGTGGCTCGCCTAGGATTGGGGACGATTAATCATACATTGTTGACGATTGAACAAGCGCGGAGTCGAGGGATTCCCGTCAAGGGTGTGATCTTTAATTCCGTTCGTCGAGGGACAATGGGAATCCCTGAGAAAACCAACCCCAAAGCCATCGAACAATTGGGGAACGTGAAAGTTTTGGGAACGGTACCTCATTTGAATCATTTAACGGAGAAAGAAGTTGTTCGTCGTTGTCAAAACGCGATTCCATGGAAATCCCTTTTGAAGCCAGCCCGCCCTGCATCCAAGCTATGGGCTAAAGAAGATAAAAAATATATCTGGCATCCTTTCACTCAAATGAAAGATTGGATTGCGGAAGACCCTCTGGTCATCGAGCGGGCGAAGGGATGTCATTTGTATGATACGC
>JANLHA010000291.1 GCA_024653845.1 Candidatus Omnitrophota bacterium
CCCAATGGCAATCCGGTCAATCCGCCAATGCCAAACATGGGAAGAAAAGAAATTGCAAAGAGCATAGGAACGGTAAATCGGATTGATCCTCCCCATAAACTAATGAAAAAAACCGAGAGAATCACAACAGATGGAATCGAAATGATCATCGTTGTCGCTTGGAAAAAAGCACTGATCACAGTTCCCATTCCGGTTAAGAACATGTGATGGGCCCAAACGATAAAAGACATGAATCCTAGAAAAATGACCGAATAAATAAGGGCTTTATATCCCGTCAAAGGTTTGCGAGTGTTGTTTGCAATCACCTCTCCGACAATTCCCATAGCCGGTAGAATCAAAACATAGACTTCTGGGTGAGCCAAGAACCAAAATAGGTGTTGCCAAAGCAATGCACTCCCCCCTCCGCTATGATTTAATGATTGTCCCGCCACAACTAAACCACTGGGAAGAAAAAAGCTTGTTCCAGCCAAACGATCCATCAGCTGCATAACTCCCGCAGCTTCCAAAGGAGGAAATGCCAAAAGCAATAAAAATGATGTGACCAACTGCGCCCAGACAAAAAATGGTAAACGCATAAACGTCAAACCAGGGGCTCTCAGCTGAAAGATGGTTGTAATGATATTTACTGAACCCAACAAAGACGACGTGATCAAGAAAACCATCCCAATAAGCCACCAGGTCTGGCCAGCGGTCGCGATATCAGCCAGCGGAGGATATGACGTCCATCCGGAATTGGCCGCTCCACCAGGGATAAAAAAGCTCGCCAACATCACAACCCCACCAATAAAATAAACCCAGTAACTGGCCATGTTCAATTTAGGAAAAGCCATGTCCGGCGCGCCAATTTGCAAAGGAACAAGATAATTTCCAAAGGCGCCAACAGCCAAAGGAACAACCCCTAAGAAGACCATGATTGTTCCATGCATGGCACCAAGCTGATTATAAAACTCAGGAAGCATGACACCGCCAGGCATCGTGGCTTCGTTAAATAATTTTCCTAAAACGGGTAACGGTTGTTCTGGATAAGCTAATTGCCAACGCATGAGCATCATCAGGCAGAATCCAAAAAACAAAAAGAAAAGCCCTGTAATGCCATACTGGATACCAATGACTTTATGATCGGTTGAAAAAATGTACTTACGCCAGAAAGGCAAATCGTGATGTTCACTCATAAATTATTTTTTTCGTAGTTTTCAGGAAGGTGACCCGTCGCACTCTGATAAGCGCGACGGGCAAAGGACCTTGATTGGAATTTTATTTGCTAGGTTTTGAAAAATTGAAATTGATTTCTTTGGTCTCCCCTTCTGCGAGAGTAACGGTCTGGGTTTGAGCGCCCATTCTTTCATGCCAGGCCTCAATTTCGTACGTCCCTGCCGGGAGGTCTGCAATTTGATACAAGCCATCGGTTCCGGTCGTCGCGAAATATGGATGTTTCATAACAGAAATCCATGCGCCCATCCAAGGATGAACATCGCATTTAAGAGGGAACATGAATTCTTCTTGATCAAAAACTTTGGTGATTTCAGTACGAAACTTAGGCATCGCCAAATTGAATTCAGGATTCTTTTTTGACACTCCGTGCACATTATGAAGAGTCCCATCGGGATTGAGAATTTTAACGGTTTGACCCGTCCTCACCCCTAAAACATGTGGTTTATATTGACATCCTTCCTGGGTAATGACCACTTCCCCTTGAGGAGCAGGAAAATCTTTTGCAGGCAAGCCACTCTTTACGTAAACAAAAACATTTGCTAATTCCTGATTAGCTCCTAAAACAAGAACTTCAGGAAGAACTTCTTTACCATGATGATGACTTTCACAAATCGGGTCTGCTGACATGGTCAAGGGCTTGAGTTTTGGCAACTCCCCTTCATACTTCGAAAGGCCTTTGATCGTGGCCCCATGGACTGGCCAGGCGACCAAAACCAAAGCTAAGATTGATGTTGTAACCATAAAAATTTGTTTCTTAGGCTTCATTGTCTCATCTCCTTTTACTGATATTTTACAAGCCCCTCTAAGGCCATAGAAGCATGTTTTTGACGTACATAATGAATTTTTATCAGACTACTACAGCTAAAACCCTTTGTCAAGATAAGGCATATAATTTAAAAATATAATTATAAAAAAAGGCTGCCAGATGAATTCTGACAGCCTCTCGAGATAAAATCAATAATTTTACTTTTGGCGATATCCCTCTTCTACCCCGGGATGATTGAAATCATATCGCGGTTCAATTGGCCAATCTTGAGGATCGTCATTTCGAGAATGTGCTGGCTCTCTCCAATTTCGGTCTAATCGCATCGCCTTTTCTACAAGATCAATGAATTCTTCTTTGTTCTGATCTTGATGATCGCGACGAATAACTTCATGGGCTCGAGTGAGCACGTCGCGATACGAGGCTTGACCTTTGAACTGGGAATCACGCAAAAGCAATCCAAATTCCGCGACGGCCGAGGCAAATTGAAAATTGGGAGAACGACTGCCCCGTTCAAATTCTTCACCATGAATCGATTCTTCGATCAGCTGACTCGTCCAACCATCGGGATCTTTATAACGAACCTTAACCGTTAAAAGATCTCGACTGGTATTGACGATTTGTTTCATGTACTTGAGCGGATCCACTCGACGATCCTGATCTGCTGCTCGAGAATCGGGTGAAACAATTTCGTAGAGAGCCGTGACGGTGTGTCCAGCTCCCATCTCACCAGCATCTTTTTGATCATCGTTAAAGTCTTCCTTGGCGAGAACACGATTTTCATAACCCACGAGACGATACGATTTCACATATCGAGGATTGAATTCAATTTGAACCTTTACGTCTTTGGCAATGGTAAAAAGTGTTGAGCCCAGCTCTTGCCCCAGAACTTTTTCACCTTCTTGAAGACTATCGATGTAGTGATACGTTCCGTTGCCATGATCAGCAAGTTTTTCCATCTTGCTATCCTTATAATTACCTGTTCCAAATCCAAGGATGCTCAAGAAAATCCCGTCTTTGCGTTTTTCTTCAATCAAGCGAGTGAGTTCAGAATCACTGGACACTCCGACGTTAAAATCACCATCGGTCGCGAGAATGATTCGATTATTTCCGCCACGGATAAAGTTGTCACGTGCAATTTTGTATGCCAATTGGATTCCAGAGGCCCCGGCTGTTGATCCTCCCGATTGCAAACGATCAATCGCATTAAGGATTCGTTCCTTTTCATATCCTGGCGTGGATTCGAGAAGAACCTGAGTGGAGCCTGCATAAGTCACAATAGAAACTCGCTCTTCTCGTCGCAATTGTTGCACCAGAATCCGGAAAGAATCTTTAAGAAGCGGCAACTTGTCCGGTGAATTCATGGATCCAGAAACATCAATGAGGAAGACCAGATTGCTTGGCGGAATTTCTCGTCCTTGTAATTCTTTGCCTTGAAGTCCGACAAGTAAAAGGTGATGATCTCGATCCCACGGACACTCTCCCATTTCTGTTGTGATGGAGATGGGATCTCGCCCTCGTGGTTGAGGATAATCATAAGTGAAATAATTGATCATCTCTTCAATGCGCACCGCATCTTTTGGCGGCATCTGGCCACTCTTAAGATATCGACGGACATTGCTGTAGGAGGCTGTGTCCACATCGATTGAAAAGGTTGAGAGCGGATTATTCAGAGCGCTTACGAATTCGTTATCGTAGATGCGATCGTATTCTTCCGTATTTGAAATTACAGGCATGGGAGCCACAGGTTGTCCCCAATACTGTTCTTCATCTACAGGTCTTTGACGATCAGAGAACGCTTCCATAACAGAAGAACGAGACTCAGCTTTCATTGCAATAGATGGTCCCGCTCCTTCAGTAGCCGGAAAATCGCGGCGAGCAGATGGGAATCCGGAATTTTCTCGTCTAACTAATTTGTCAGCACTGTCTTTATTTCTTTCTATGGATTTCATGGGAACAGTTGCAACCATTTTCCGATCGGTCTTTCCTGCAGCATACTGCTCAGCAATGTCGT
Source organism: Candidatus Omnitrophota bacterium (assembly GCA_024653845.1). Lineage (GTDB taxonomy): Bacteria > Omnitrophota > Gorgyraeia > Zapsychrales > JANLHA01 > JANLHA01. The sequence goes on from JANLHA010000291.1 coordinate 3,990, forward strand.
CTGATGCCGAACGAAGCCGTCCGGAAGATTTTGTTTTATATTCTGATGTGGTGTAATACGGTTCATACTGGCTTGCGGTGCCCAATGACTGTGTCTGCATCGTCAGATATTGAGAAGCATCTCGAATTTTCATCTGAGCCAACTGACGGGATGTTTGCACACCCAACATCAATCCTAAGACAACCACAAACACACTCATCCCTACCGCTACTGGAATCCAATTGCTAAACTTTTTCATAGAGAAATCCTCCCTGTTTTGGTGATGCGTCGTTGATCGACGGATCTTTTGTTCCAAATCGGGAGAGAGGGATTCATCTTTCCAACTTTGGAGAGAGTTGGAAACCTTACGAATGTCTTCGTAATATTTTTTCAAAGAGGCATCTTTGGAGAGGGCCTCTTCAACAATTTGTGTTTCTTCTGGGGTCGTTTCCCCATCCATATAAAGAGAAATCAATTGCTTGAGTTCTTCAGGGTTTAGGTTATTCATCGCACTCACCC
>JANLHA010000292.1 GCA_024653845.1 Candidatus Omnitrophota bacterium
AGGTGAGGCGAGCCCATTTGGTCCTCCACCTTAATAAACTTTGCCGTGATTTGTGGCTGCAGTCCTACAAGAACTTTTTCGATGATGGGTTTTAACAAACAGGGTTTGCGTTCCATTTGAAAACGCGAGAATTCAACGCGAGAGAGATCCAAAAGATCATTAATCAAGCGGGCCAAACGTTCGGAATCCGTGTGAATGATGTCGACGAATTCTCGCGCATCTTTCTTATTATCAAGGGCACCATCTAATAATGTTTCCGCGTACCCCTTGATACTGGCAATGGGTGTGCGAAGCTCGTGAGAAACATTGGCCACAAATTCCTGACGGATTTTTTCTAAACGACGAAGGTCCGTAATGTCATGAAAGATCAACACCACCCCTTCAAAAGATCCTTCTCGAAGAATAGACGTGGCATGAATATTAAAAATTCGCTCCTGCCCAACAGCTAAGGCAATTTCCCGCGATTGAACTTTCTGAGGATGATTACGAACCTGAGCAATGAGGTCCTGAATGTCCCGATGCCGGATGATCTCAATGCTCTTTTTCCCAACAAACTCTCCATGCACTTCTAGAATTTTACACAATGAATCATTGATCAGGATGATCCGCTCTTCCTGATCAATCACCAAAACGCCTTCAGATAGGCTTAAAAGGACCACTTCCAAGTGGGATTTCTCGACGTCCGCTTTATCAACCCGAGAATTGACTTTTCCTGAAACTTCATTAAGAGCTTGAGCCAATTGCGCAATCTCATCTTGTCCTTTAAAAAAAATTCTTCCCGAAAAATCTCCTAAAGCCATGCGTTTGGCCATATGCAAAACTTGCCTGATCCGCCCAGAGAAATAATACGCCAGAAAATAGCCAGAAAGAATTGAGATCCCCCATGCCAACCCAAACGCATAGGGGAACGAATAAAAAAAACTGAAATGATAGATGATTCCAAAAAGGAAAGTTACTGCAGCGATGATGAAAACAATTTTATGATGAATCTTGAGACTCAATGCTTACTCCTCGTCCTTCATTTTGTAGCCAATGCCTCGCACGGTTTGGATCCATTTCCCGACACGCCCCAATTTTTGTCTCAAAACTTTGATATGGGTATCGACGGTGCGCGTTGTCACATCACTAGAAATTCCCCAGACATCTTCCAACAATGCGTCTCGGCTCTGGACTCTTCCTTTTCTTTGAATCAAAAGTGTAAGGAGTTTAAATTCCATCGGAGTCAATTCAATGGGACGTGTTCCCACATTCACCTGATGTCGAGTGAGATCGAGCGTGAGCTCGCCCATGCGATACACATCTTTACTGTTTTCTATTGGCTTTTGTCGACGGAAAAAGCCCTTGATTCTCAAAATCAATTCCCGAGGGCTAAAGGGCTTAACCATATAATCATCGGCTCCAAGCTCTAGCCCTACAACTCGGTCCACCTCTTCACCTTTAGCCGTCAACATGATCAACGGAATCGTTTTTGTTCGAGGATCCTGACGCAACAAGCGACAAAATTCCAGGCCATCCATTTTGGGCAACATCACGTCGAGAATGAGCAAATCAATGGCTTCCTGATCCAAAATTAAAAAAGCCCCTTCTGCAGTGATGGACGTTAGACAGCGATATCCCGCTTTTTCCAGATTGTATTTGACCAATTTGGAAATGTGCTGGTCATCTTCCACAACCAAAACGGTTTTGTCACTCATATCAATATCAAACAGGCTTTTTCCAAAACGAGGTCAAAAACCTCCATATTTTCTTTCTTCGAGTCATACAACGGGTCGGGTGCATGAAAGGAACTTTTAAAGTCCCATTGATCTCTGCATGATAATATTCCAAACAACGTGTACAGAGTCCGCTTTTCTCAATCCAATCTGGATGATCTGACTTGATCACATCAATGATATGCTTCTCGGTATGATCCACATACACAACCAAATCTTCCGAGACTTCTTGTGCACAAATGGGGCAACGATATCGCATCTTGTTCTCCTTCCTTAATCCCAAATCAATTCTTTAATCTTATGAAGAAGTTCTTTACCGTCGTAAGGCTTAGAAAAACAGGCGTTCGCACCAAACTCTTCGCCTTGACCTTGGTCGGGGATCACTCCTAACGCGGTCAACAAGATCACGGGAATATTCTGATATTGGGGGTCAAGTTTCAAAGCCCGACAAACATGGTACCCATTCAGCTTGGGCATCATCACGTCCAAAATCATCAGGTCAGGGTGCTCTTCTTTGGCCATATTAAGAGCACATTCTCCATCATAGGCCATCGTTACCTGATATCCGCTAAATGTCAATCGGCGCGCCAATCCTTCTGCAACCTCTTTTTCATCGTCAACGACGAGGACGTGTTTCTTTTGAGAACGCAATCGCTTTTCAATCTTTGCCAGAAGCTTTTCCATCACCACGGGCTTCATCACAAAATCGTTGACTCCCTCGAGCTGAAAAACATCATGGATCGTGATTACAGAAGTGATCACAATGATCGCAACCTTTTTCAACTGGTCTCTTTTTTTCAATTCCGCAACAAAGGCATATCCATCAATCTCTGGCATCAAAAGATCGAGAAGAATGAGATTCGGCTGAAAAACATCATACTGTTTAAGAGCATCTCGGCCGTCCCAAGATGTTGCGACTTCATACCCCTGCTGTACCAATCTTGTTTTCAGAAGTCGAGTGAGGGCTTTGTCATCATCCACAACCAATATCTTGGCTTTCGGATTCATCTTCTTTACCTTGAGGAATTCATATGAGACAACGTGTACTCCACGATCTGGCGCATCATTCGAACGGCCTTGACCGGAAATGTCCCGACGGCAGTCTCACCAGAAAGCATTACACAATCGCTGCCATCCAAAATCGCGTTAGCCACATCGCTGACTTCCGCGCGAGTCGGTCGTGCATTTTCCGTCATACTATCTAACATCTGTGTTGCTGTAATCACCATTTGCTGTTTGGCATTGCATCGATGGATAATATCTTTTTGAATCATCGGGATCTGATAGATCGGCAACGAAACCCCCAGATCTCCTCGAGCGACCAAAATTCCATCACATGCTCCCATAATACTTTCTAAATTCTCAATACCCTCTTTATTTTCAATCTTAGCAATGATTTGACAAGTGGGAAGCCGTGGCTTGACCAAATCGATGACGCGGACAATGTCCTCACGATTGCGCACAAAAGATTGCGCAATGTAATCCACATGATTTTTCACTCCAAATTCAATGTCTCGTCGATCTTTTTCCGTCAAAATATTGGCTTGCAAAGGCATCTCCGGGATATTCACACCCTTTCGAGAAGCCAGTCGTCCACCTTGAAACACTTCCAAAATCACAACATCGTCTTCGTGTCCCACAACCTTGAAATAAAGCTTCCCATCGTCAATATAAACATCCATACCCGTCTGAAAAAATTTCAAATCTCCATCAAAATCCAAAGGAATCGTTCCAGGAACGCTTTTCTTCACATGAGACATCCCCACTCGCTGGTACTTGATCAATTCAATGGGGAATTTCAATTCACCCACGCGGATACGATAACCAGCCAAGTCCTGAAGAATTTTGATGCCGAAATGATATTCTTGATTAATGGAACGAATGATATTAATAAACTTTTGATGATCTTGATGGCTGCCGTGAGAAAAATTGAGACGAACAATAGACATGCCTTCTTCTGCCATTTTAATGAGCGTCTCTTTTCTCTGAGTGGCAGGACCTAACGTGCAGATGATTTTGATAAGTTTTGACATATTTTGCTCCATAGTATAATTTTTCTCAAGGCACGTCAAGCTTCAAGACAAGGAGAATATTTCCCTGGACCGCCTCTTGATCCTCTGAAACATGAAAAACAATTTCTCGGGCATAAAAATCCGTCACAGGATCCACAAGAGCACCAAGGAATTGGACACACGAATTCCATGCGCCTTCCAAATCGATCATCAATATCGATTCTGTTCTTTGAATTTTTACGTCCTTAATCTTGGTAGACGATTCGCGGGCAAGATGAAAAATCTTTGCAACGAATTGAGGGAGTTTCTCAGAAGGGGAAAAACGCTGTTCTTTTTTACGAATTTCTTGGTTGATCTTATGGATTTCTTGGTGCAAACTTTGGAGCTCTTCTTCTTTAAAAGCGAGTGTCTTTTGGGATTCTTCCAACGTGCTCTTGATGATTTGGGAATCCGCGGTTTGGAAAAAGATAGGCAAAGTCATCCCCAAGACTGTTATGACAAGAAAGAACATCAATTGACATGCTCGAGCATTCATATAAAACCCTGCACTTGTGTTATTCTTTCATCGGTGTCAGCATCATACCAATCAGCCAAGACTTCTTTTCCTCATCTTCTAACTCTTTGACCGGTTCCAGAGCGACTTCGTTCACCCAAGACAAGGATTTGAACGATTCCACCCATGATTCGATACCTGTCAAAGAAACAGCACGTACATGAACGAATACCTTGCCTTCGGAGTTCACCTTAATGTCTTCGAGTCTCATTCCATCAAGAAGCTGTGAACGGATCCCATCAAACATTTCTCCCCATGCCATCTTTTCTAATGGAGCCATAGATGACAATTGTTGGCCGAGATGATCGCGATCAATCACACTCTGACGATATTCATCCAACGATTGCTGCTGGTCTTTTTCCAAGATGTCCATCTGCGATTGAATCGCCTTGATCTCTTGCTGGTAAAAAATCTTGTGAGATCTTCGGTTTAAAAAAATCGTTCCCAAAACCCATGCTGCAAACAAAATGGTCAGAAACGAAATGACAATAATCATCGGGAAGGCCTTTTGGTCTTGCGATGACTTCACAAAACGATAGAAAGAAAAATCACTTTTGCTCCCGCGCCAATATCCTAACATCATCGACAATAAAGGAACAAAAACAGGATTCATCTGGGATTCTTCGGTAATTTTGACATCTTTGAACTTTTTAAGATACAGCACGTCAACTTCAATGCCTAAACTTTTGGCTAACCGTTGATCTAAATCTGAAAGGATCGCCTTGTCCCAAATCATGCCGACTCCAGGAATGGCAATCGCCGGGTTCTTCGCCAAAAACGCATCCAGCACGCGCTTGAGTTCATCGGCCCATTGAACATACAGATCTTTGGGGCTCTTTTCACTGCTGCCAGACGAAAGAAGACTCATTCCTACCGTCGAGAGATAAAATAATCGATATGCTCCTGCCTGAATCACGGCCAGAAAACTTTTTTCCTCTTGAATGACAAGATAGGCCATCGTATCTGAAAAAGCAGGGCTCGACCCTGGCAGGGCATCTTTCAGATGACAAGGGCTAACATCAAGACCTTTCAAAGGAATTTTGAGTCGAGAAACCTCTTCATCAATCCATTTTAAGAAAGATTTAGAAACAGCCGAGAAAACAATCCTTGTGCTCTCGTCATTGATGGGATAAGAACAGAAAACAATCTCCAGATCATGCGGGTCTTTCGACGAAATTTTACGAATTTCTTCTGTAACAATCGCTTGCTCGTTGTTTCTGGCAGAATTCTCTGGCAAAACGACTTGGCCTATCAAAACATCTTGCGAAGAAAGAAGAATAGATATTGCTTGTGGATGAATCTTTTCGTTTTCCAATAAACTCTGAATCGCTTTGGTTAAGGCCCCAGACTCAGAATACGAAAAACTGATTTGGCTCTGACCAGAACGAATGATCTTGTAAGAATTTTGTTCCTTTTCAAGATAGAGATATCGAATACACCGGTCGGCGAGTTCGATACTCAAAATTTTTTGGTCCATGATTGTCTTCTTTCTAAAAAGCAAGAAGCCTAACGTATGGCTTCGGGTTAGGCTTTAGTTTGTGGACGCACCTGGAATTATATTTGCTGATTGGGGTAATTCCTGAGTGAACTCCGGACGCCGTCTTCATTAAGGTTTTCAATTCTAGTGAAGACGGTGTTCGTGTGAACGAAGGAGTTACCCCAATCAGCAAATTAACTTCAAATCAATGCTTGATATACTGCTGCAACTCCGCTCGTCGCTCCTGGATCCGTGGACTCGCCAAATATTCATCCAAATTGGTATCTTGCTGATCAATATATCCGTCAGGGGTGAGCTCAATGATCCGATTGGCTACCGTTTGCACAAACTGATGGTCCTGAGAAGAAAAAAGTACGGTGCCCGCAAATTTTTCGAGTCCGCGGTTAAGGGCTGTGATCGACTCCAAATCCAAATGGTTCGTTGGCTCGTCAAGAATCAGAACATTCGCACCCGAAAGCATCATTTTAGACAACATGCACCGCACGCGCTCGCCTCCAGATAAAACCTTGACCGACTTCATCGCCTCTTCTCCAGAAAAAAGCATTTTTCCTAAAAATCCCCGAATGAAATTCTCTTCTCGCTCTTTGGAATATTGACGCAACCAGTCGATCAAATTCATGTCAGCGGTAAAATAATTCGTATTGTCTTTAGGGAAATACGATCTCAATGTGGTCGCACCCCACTTGAAACTTCCAGCATCGGCTTCTGCTTCACCCATCAAAATTTGAAAAAGTGTCGTCTTGGATTTGTCCTGTCGCCCCATGAAAGCGATCTTGTCTCCTTTATTCACATGAATGGTAAGATCTTTGAACATGGGTTGATCACCACTTTTTTTAGTCAATCGCTCGATATGCAAAACATCATTCCCTGCTTCTCTCTCCTGAACGAAGCCCACAAACGGATATTTTCGAGACGATGGTGGGATTTCATCTACACTCAATTTTTCCAAAATCTTTTTACGGGATGTGGCCTGACGGGATTTGGACGCATTCGCACTGAAACGGGCAATGAACTCTTGCAGCTCTTTTCGTTTCTCTTCCACTTTGCGATTGCGGTCTCCCCTCTGTCTTAAGGCCAATTCACTGGCTTCAATCCAGAACGAATAGTTGCCGGAATAAAGGTGAATTTTTGCGAAATCAATGTCGATGATATGGGTACACACCTGATCCAGAAAGTGCCGATCATGAGAAACCACAATCGCAATATTCTCAAAATTACACAAAAATTCTTCGAGCCACATGGATGTTTCAATGTCGAGTTGATTGGTAGGCTCATCGAGAAGCAAAATATCAGGATTTCCAAAAAGGGCCTGAGCCAAAAGAACTCGAACCTTCTGTCCCGCTTCCAACTGGGCCATATTTAAGGAATGCAATTCTACCGTGATCCCCAAATCGCTCAAAAGTTTGGCAGCCTGCGTTTCGGCGTCCCATCCGTTCATATTGGCAAATTCCGCTTCCAATTCCGAAGCACGAACACCATCTTCGTCCGTAAAGTTCTCTTTCGCGTAAAGCGCATCCTTTTCTTGCATGATATCGTAAAGTTTTTTATGCCCCATAATGACAGTGGTCAAAACCGGATAGGCATCATAGGCAAATTGATCTTGTTTTAAGACGGAAAGCCGCGCACCATCTTTGATGGAGACCGTCCCGCTCGTGCTTTCCACCTCGCCGGATAAAATCTTCAAAAACGTGGATTTTCCAGAACCATTGGCGCCAATGACACCATAACAGTTCCCGGGATTGAACGTGATATTGACGTTATCAAAAAGCTTGCGCTTTCCAAATTGTAGAGACAAATTCTGACACGAAATCATAAAACCTAAGCCTCCTTAAAATAAGTGGCCCATTGTAGCATAAAACTCCCAAAAGCTCATCTATCTTGTTGACTCTCTACCCATATGCTATTCTTTATTTAGAACGTTTTAAAATAAAGAAAGGAACTCTATGAGAACTAAAAAGGCTTTGACTTCGATCGTGTTAGGCGCAGTCGTAATTTCGACCCTCTTCGTTGCAAAATTTGTCTTAGCGGATATCCCTTTTCGAATAGATCCACCAAAAATTACTGAACCCCTAGTAAAGGCGGATCCTTTTTTCGTTACTGGGACGTATACCATTCCTCCAGCGGTTTTTGCAGAAATCCCGAATCACCTTGCGGTAAAGAACATGAATCCAAGTGTTTCTATAGGAGTTGAAGTTAGAGGCGGCGTTAATATGGGTAGTAATGATCTTGTTGGTTTAGTACCAAATGGCAATTTTCGAGTGCCGATTGGTGGTGGACAATTCGTGGCTGGAATCGTGGGGTCTAGCGTCAGAGCAAGAACTTCGGTCTATGTACCTGTTCGGGATTCTCGTAACCCACAAGTAATACAGAATTTAATTATAGCACAGTCGGATTGGAGCCACCCGGTCATTGTTCAACAAGTACCACCAGTTTTTCTACCTAATCTCGGTAATAATCCCGGCGAAATTCCTGGGCAAGGAAGAGAAGGAGGAAGAATCCCTCGACGAAATCCTTTTGATAGATAGATATTATTAGATATAAGGGACACATCCCATTTTCAAAAAAATAGGATGTGTCCCTATTTCAAACTATTTCAAAATTATTCCCACGGGACAATGGTCCGACCCCATCACCTCTTTGAGGATAAAAGCATCTTTTAGACGAGGGCGCAAAGAA
>JANLHA010000297.1 GCA_024653845.1 Candidatus Omnitrophota bacterium
CAAAGGACAACCATGTGATTTTTCAGGAATTCAAGACTATGAGATGATCGAACAAGCAGGTGGAATTCAATGGCCCTTCCCCTCTGGCAAAAATTTGGAAGGCCTATTTGCTGGGGCCTTAATGCAGCAGCGACGTCTGTTTGAGGATGGGCATTTCTTTCATCCGGACGGGAAGGCCTGTTTTCGATTTGAAGAACCACGATCTTCCCCCGAGCCTGTCAGCGAAGAACATCCTTTTATTTTTTTGACCGGCCGGGGAACGTCGGCCCAATGGCACACTCAGACGCGCACCGGCAAATCGGCCATTTTGCGTAAGATGTATCCAGCCGATCCTTATGTGGAGATCAACCCGTACGATGCAGAGCAACTCAAAGTTGACCCTTCTCAGTGGGTACAGGTGATGACTCGACGAGGACGCATCAGGGCGCAAGTGATGATTGTTCCGACTGTTAGAAGAGGGCAGATTTTTATGCCGATGCATTATGTCACGACGAATCAACTGACATTCCCAGCGTTTGATCCATATTCGCGTCAACCTTCTTATAAAATTTGCGCGGCTAGGATTTTAACGGAAGGTTATTAAAGAAAGGAGGCAGTATGATGAGGAATCCGTCGTACGTTAGAAGTGCTCCCCGTTTGGGGCATTGGAAGATGCATAGTAATCTCGTTAATGTTTATTATTTAATGAAGCTCAATTGGCGCAAAGGGACGTGGGATTTCCCAAGGCCAGTAACAAAAGATGAAGTTCTCAAAGAGGTTTGATTCCAGAAAAAAATACTTGACAATAAAAAAAGTGAAGGCTATACTTTTTCAGTCTAAAGGCAGCGACGTCTTTAGAAAATGTCTCGGCAAGCAGTCATAACGCTGAGGCAAATTGGGCACAGAGGTCCTCTTAAAACCATGATGATGGTTCTTAAGGGGATTTTTTTTTGGACCACGTGGTCCATGCCCAGGTAAAGACGGTAGGATATAGAGAAGTCAGATTGAGTCAAGGGTACAACAATCGAAAGGAGAAGCAAAGATGGATATGATCAACAGCGGAGATACCGCATGGGTGTTGGTTTCGTCAGCTCTTGTTTTGCTGATGACGCCAGGGTTGGCCTTTTTTTACGGAGGAATGGTCCGTCGGAAAAATGTGTTGAGCATTTTGATGCAATGCTTTATCGCCATTTGTGTTTTGAGTTTGCAATGGGTATTGTTTGGTTACAGTTTAGCTTTTGGACCAGGCAATCCTTTCATTGGCGGACTTGGTTGGTTAGGTTTGAATGGTGTTGGTCTTGAGCCCAATCCAGATTATGCAGCTACTATTCCTCATCAAGCTTTCATGATTTTCCAAGGAATGTTTGCCATCATCACTCCTGCCTTGATCATCGGCGCATTTGCAGAACGGATGAAATTTGCAGCATACCTTCTCTTTATTGTTCTCTGGGCGACGTTGGTTTATGATCCCATTTGTCACATGGTCTGGGCCGTCGGTGGATGGGTCAGAGGTATGGGAGCTTTGGATTTTGCGGGCGGAACTGTTGTTCATATTAACGCTGGTATTGCCGCACTTGTGGCTGCGTTGGTGATTGGGAAACGATATGGATATGATAATAAACCAACACCACTGCACAATTTGCCTTTTACAGTTTTGGGTGCTGCCTTGTTGTGGTTTGGATGGTTTGGATTCAATGCCGGAAGCGCGCTGGGTGCAGGAGCTTTGGCCACCAACGCGTTTGTAACCACCAATACGGCTGCCGCTGCGGCGGGTTTGAGTTGGGCCATTATTGAATGGTTGAAGTCCGGGAAACCGACGATGTTCGGGGTGGCAACGGGCGTTGTTGCAGGATTGGTTGCGGTTACCCCTGCGGCTGGTTTTGTGACGGCCATGGGCGCTTTGGTCATTGGGTTGACGGTCAGTATTGTGTGCTTTTTTGCCGTCAGCTTCTTGAAGCCCAAACTTGGTTACGATGATTCTTTGGATGCCTTTGGAGTTCATGGAATCGGCGGGATCTGGGGTGCTTTGATGACCGGTGTTTTTGCCACCACAACCGTCAATTCGGCGGGTGCGAATGGTTTGATTTATGGCAACCCCGCTTTGGTTTTCATCCAATTGAAGGCTGTCGCCATCACTGTGGTCTATTCTGCCGTTATGACGTTCATCATTTTGAAAGTGATCGACATGATCGTCGGCGTAAGAGCTGGATACGAAGATGAAATGATGGGATTGGATTTGGCTGACCATCATGAACGAGCTTATACAATTTTAGAATAAAAAAATTTTCCAAGAGGGAGGAAATTTGATGAAAATGATCACCGCAATTATCCAGCCTCACCGGTTGGAAGAAGTGAAAAAGGCGCTGTATGATGCCGATGTCAATCTGATTACGGTCAGCGAAGTGTTGGGACATGGTCGTCAAAAAGGAGTGGATGAGTATTATCGAGGAAGCAAAGAATCCGGGAACCTTTTGCGAAAAATCCGCCTGGATATTGCTGTCAACGAGAACTTTGTCGAGCCTACGATCAAAGCGATTATCAAGGGGGCAAAGACAGGAAAAATCGGTGATGGTAAAATCTTTGTTGTCGATTTACCGCAAGTCATTCGTATCCGAACTGAAGAACGAGGCGAAAAAGCCATTGGTTAAGAGTTGGTCGTTCTTTTGAAGTTGAGTTGAAAGGTTTCAGAAATCAAGGAGTTAAGCCTCTTTTGTGAAAACAGGAGAGGCTTGACACCTTATAAGGGGGTTGTTACAATAACTCCCTTCATAAAAATTTCAGGTTTAATGTGCTCGTAAGATGTCAAGCGTAGATCGTATTAAGAATATTCAAAAGGAGAAGAATATGGGGAACAAATCTCGAATTCAAGTTGGTGAAATTCGTCAGGCTGGAAGCAATGGCGGTGCCCATGCCTCTGACGACGAAGGTGCGACGGCCCAAAATGTGATCGAGCTGTTTGGATCAAATGTTTTTAGTTTGAAGGTCATGCGCAACTATCTTTCGGAAAAAGCTTTTGCTTCATTGAGCAAGACGATCCAAGATGGTGGTGCTCTGGATCCCAACATCGCGGATGAAGTGGCCGATGCTATGAAAAATTGGGCGGTTTCCAAAGGTGCAACGCATTATACGCACTGGTTCCAACCCTTGACTGGATTGACCGCAGAGAAACATGATTCTTTCATTTTTCCCGACGGAGAAGGCGGAATCATTTTGAAGTTTTCTGGAGAAGAATTGATTCAAGGCGAACCCGATGCTTCGAGTTTTCCTTCAGGGGGACTTCGTCCCACATTTGAAGCCCGTGGTTATACCGCTTGGGACCCTACCAGTCCGGCTTTCATTAAAGAAAGTCCGACAGGGTTCACATTGTGTATCCCGACGGTTTTCTGTGGGTGGAATGGCGAAGCTCTGGATAAAAAGACTCCATTGTTGCGTTCCATGGAAGCTCTTTCCAGGCAAGTTTGCCGTTTGGGCGATTTGTTTGGCATTGATACCAAAGGCAAGCGTGCTTATGCCACACTCGGCGGTGAACAAGAATATTTTCTCATTGACCGCGCTTTTTATGCTCAGCGTTTGGATTTGATCCAAACTGGCCGCACTCTTTTTGGACGTGAACCAGCCAAGCATCAACAGATGGCGGATCATTATTTTGGCGCCATCAAGAACCGTGTCATTGCGTTCATGGAAGATGTTGAACGCGAAATGTGGAAGTTGGGCGCTCCGGTCAAGACGCGTCATAACGAAGTGGCCCCTGGCCAATTCGAATTGGCTCCGATTTTTGAAAATCTCAATATTGCCGTCGATCACAACATGATTTGCATGGAAGTCATGCAAAAGGTTGCTGAAAAACATGGGCTCGCTTGCTTGCTCCATGAAAAACCTTTTGAAGGGGTCAACGGTTCTGGGAAACATAACAACTGGGCGATCACTGGTCCTGATGGAAAGAACTGGTTGTCTCCAGGAAACAGCCCTCATGAAAATGCCAAATTCTTGACCACCTTGTGTGCGGTGATCAAGGCTGTTGATACGTATG
>JANLHA010000298.1 GCA_024653845.1 Candidatus Omnitrophota bacterium
TACTCAAAAACTTGAGCCTTTAGGGTACCCGTTCGCACCGGAGATTGTGTAACCTATGTCTCCGGTACGAACTGTTACCTTTGTGTCCGGTATGGACCCACGTCAATATGGCTCCCCCGCGAGGACTCGAACCTCGGACCCAGTGGTTACGATCTGACTCTGATTACTCAGAGAGTCGGACTTTCTCTTCGCCCAACTTAGGGGCGGCGGGTGTAAAGTCTCTGCACTTGCCCTCCGTCACAAATTATGACGAATGCTAGCTCAGGATTGTCCCAATATTTAAATTAGGATTTCCCTGACTTAGCCCGCTTTTCACTTCGATGTTTCCACCGAAGGCTGCTAACCATAAACAGCCACTTGCTCTACCGACTGAGCTACAGGGGAACAAATTTTTAAATCACAAATCGGGTTCGATTATATCGAAAAACTCGAAGATGTCAATAATCTCTTCACTCAATCACCCGCCGAGAAGACATCGATAACGCGAGTGTCGAAGCATCGGCATATTCCACCGAACTTCCGACCGGAATCCCTAATCCAATCCGCGTGACCTTGACTCCCAACGGACGCAACTCTTTCATAATGTGCAATGCCGTCATTTCACCTTCGGTATCAGGGTCCGTGGCCATAACCACTTCTTTGACACCCTTCTCTTGAATTCTTTTCATCAATCGTTCTAAACGCAAATCTTCTGGGCCTCTTCCTTCCGTCGGAGAAATCGCACCCAAAAGAACATGATAAACGCCCCTATACATTCCGCTACGCTCGATAGCTAATAAATGTTTGTGATCCTCGACGACACAAATTATCGTTTGATCACGGCCAGGATTTTCACAAATTTCACAAACTTCCTTCTCACTCAAATGGTTGCAAACCGTGCAGAGACGCATGCGTTCTTTCAAGGCTAAAATGTTCTGACAAAAACTTTGTGTATCTTCCGGCGAAGTATTCAGAAACCAAAAGACCATACGCTCCGCGCTACGCCGCCCCACACCGGGCAGCTTCATCAAATGGGAAATCAAATTTTCGATCAATCGAGGATAACTCATGATTATTTTATTTGAGATCCTTCCGCCCTCATTCTTATTGAAGCGTCAGGATGACAATTTGTTATTCATTGTGCCACTTGCGCACAACGGTTCCTTTAAAAGTATCTAACGCGGTTTTGACAATCCCCTCTTCATCATCGGCCGTCGCCGCAGCTTTTTCATCCGCCAAAACGTATTGCACAACAATTTTGGATTGCAACTTCTCCGAGAAAACTTTCTCAACCAAAATTCTCGACTCCTGATCCTCGAGTGATTCTTTATGAAATGTGAAGTCTCTGGTGAATCCAATTTTTAATTTCTCACCGTCAAGTGAAACCGGGAATCCATCTTGAAGATACGTGGCCAATGACATTTTCTCTCGACTGACCGCGTGGGTCAAACCACTCCAGGACTTTCGAATGTCTTCGAGGGCCAGATCCATTCGTACCGATGACGTCGAAGTAAATGAAGAAGGCGAAGCAACAGGAGCTGTAACCGGGGCTTGAGTCAATGCTGGATTAGGGTTCGAAAAAAAACTAGTCTCTCCCTTACTACTTTTTAAAACTTTTTTTGGAGATGCAAAACTGGCTGCCATCGACTCAGAAACTGGCGACGGCTCTTTCACAACAACATCTTTCTTCTCAACATAAACTGCCGCAGGCAGAGGCGAAGAGGAATACGTCATTTTCGCAAACGCAATTTCCAAAGGCATCCTCAAAGATTCCACAATCCGCCCCATTTCCTGAGCGCCAATTAAAAAATCGATGGCTTTCAAAATATCAGCAAGATCCCAATCCTGGGATTGTGTCAAATACATCTCTTTAATCGACACCGGCTGATCGATCAATCGACCCAAAGACTTTCCTCCCACCTTGACGACCATCAAATTACGAAAATGTTCTACCATATCCTTGATGAGCTGTTTGACATCTTTTCCTTTATCCAAAATATCATCGAGAATCTTTAAGCCAGTCGAACAATCTTTTTTCCCAAGGGCATCAACCAATTGAAACAAAAGATCAACTTCCACGAGTCCAAGCATCGAGCAGACATCTTCAGTTTTGATTTCTCGATCTTGCAAAGCGCTCACCTGATCAAGAATACTCAGTGCATCGCGAAAACTTCCCTGAGACGCTTTGGCAATGGCATGCAGTGCATCGACTTCAATTTTCAAATTTTCTTTCACCGCAACGCCTGATAATGTTTCTGCAATGACCTTAAGTGTCGGGCGTTTGAAATCATATCGCTGACAACGAGAAATGATCGTCGCTGGAACTTTGTTCGGATCTGTCGTGGCAAAAATGAATTTGACGTGCTCAGGAGGCTCCTCGAGCGTTTTGAGTAAGGCATTGAACGCTTCCGTCGTCAACATATGCACTTCATCGACAATATAAACTTTATATCGACCATAACCCGGAGCAAATTTGACGTTCTCTCGAAGGCTGCGAATCTCGTCGATCCCACGATTAGACGCACCATCGATTTCCAAGACATCCATGCTTGTTCCCTTGGTGATTTCCTGGCAGGCAAAACATTGATCGCAAGGATTGAGTGTGGGGCCATTCTGACAATTCAAACATTTGGCCAGAATCCGAGCGCAAGACGTTTTTCCAACCCCCCGTGGACCACAAAAAAGATAAGCATGAGCAATACGCCCGGAGGAGATAGCACCTTTCATCAGATCGGTGATGTGTTCTTGACCAATAATTGATTCAAAATTTTGGGGACGATATTTTCGGGCTAGGACAAAATAAGACATGAATTATGAATCCTTAAGGTTTTAAAAGTGCGCTTATTTTATCATAGATTTAGGAAATCAAAGATCCCTTTTCTTTGATAAAGTTTTTTTATTCTATCTTCAACTTTGTATAAACCGGGTAATGATCAGAACCGAGATCGGGTCCTGTTTTATGATCAAGTACGCGAATATTAGGACTGACAAGAATATGATCGATTGTAATCCCTGCCCAAGGCCACATCGTTGGCCATGTAACATGGATTCCAAATCCTTTTCGAGCATCTACCAAATTCATTATCTTTGTAAATTGGCTGAATTGATGAGACCACGAAGTCGTGTTCAGATCACCAATCAAAATGAGATTGTGATCGAAAAATGATCTTTTTGAAGCAATGTCTTCAAGCTGTTCATTTCTTAATTCATAATATCTAAAATTCCAGGGTGGAACCGGATGAGTAAATAAAAGCGTTGTAGGTTTATTGTTAATCAAATATTTGGCCACAACACTTGGGACTCCTGCAGAGCCAAAATGGATGATTTGAATATCTTCAACAGGAATTTTGCTATACAAACCAATGCCAAAATTATCATTGCGTGCGGAAGAGACCCAATAAGGGTATTCTTTAAGAGATTCAGTCAAGGCGGATAACCACGTTTCATTGACTTCTTCTAAAGCCAGAATGTCTGGATTCACTTCTTTTATATATTCCTGAAGCTCTTGAAACTGATCATTGTAAGAATTCAAATTAAAAAGAAGTATCGAAATTTTTTGAGATGGGACAGCCACTTTATTGTTTGCTGAAGGAAAATAAAGAGGAATGATCAATGCGAAGTTAACCAAAGCAGCTACTAAAGCCAGGCTCAATATTTTCCATCTTTTTTTAGGAATACAGAGAAGAACACAAAAAATTTGCCAAAAAAAATATTGAACCCGAAAATGCGATGCCAGATCAAACCACCATCCAAATTGACTAAAGAATCCGGCAATGGTTAGGATCAAAGATACCGACAAAAGAATCGTGGGAATCATGATACAATTTTCTCTAAAGCGAATTGAATATTAGAATATTTAAAAAAATATCCTGAATCCATCAATCGCTGAGGAAAAACTTTGGCGCCATTCAAAAGCAAGCTCTTTCCCATTTCGCTGAAAATGAGTTTTATCGCTAAAGCGGGCACAGGCAGAACGGCCGGCCGCTTAAGGACACCTCCTAACACTTTGGTAAATTCGCGATTCGAGACAGCCTCGGGCGAAACAACATTGATTGGTCCTGATAACTTTTCGTTATTAATAATATGTTCGACTATCAGAGGGATTTCTTTCAGCGCGACCCAACTGATCATTTGGCAGCCATTGCCGATCGGGCCACCTAATCCGAGACGAAAAACAGGCAACATTTTGGCTAAGGCTCCTCCCGACTTTTCTAAAATCATACCGAAGCGAAGATTAATCACTCGTATGTCATCACGGTTTAATACGCTCGCAGCTTCCCAATCACGACACACTTGTGCCAGAAAATCTTGCCCCAACGGAGAAGATTCATCCAATATTTCTTGAGGTGAATGATGGCCATAGATTCCAACGGCCGAAGCGCAAAACCAGACTTTAGGAGGATTTTTTAAATTCAAGATAGATTTTTGCAACAACTTGGTGCTCTCAACGCGACTGTCGTAGATTAATTTTTTATACTTTGGCGTCCATCGTCGAGCAGAAATATTTGCACCCGCCAAATGGATGAGAACATCACATCCTTCCAATTGAGGCAGATCGATCCAGCCTTTTTGGGAATCCCAGGGAATGGATTTTTCAGATGAGGGCGCTCCTTTCGTCGAAGGACGAAGCAGTGGAGAAATTTCGCAGCCTTGCTCTTGAAAATATGCGCAGATAGCTTTGCCCACCATTCCGGTGGAACCTGTGATGGCGATGCGAAGAGGCATATTTACCTTTATAGATTTTATTTATTTTTCATCGTCAACGCAATTCGACGACGAGGAAGATCAACTTCCAAAACTGTCACTTTGATGTGTTGATGCATTTTCAAAACTTCACTAGGATGCTTGATAAACTTATCTGAAATCTGACTGATATGAATAAGCCCATCGAGATGAACACCCAAATCCACAAAGACTCCAAAGTTGGTGATATTCGTGACAACCGCTGGCAATTTCATTCCAGGCGTAAGATCTTCAGGGCGAGTGACGCCTTCTTTGAAACGAATGATTTCGAAATTGTCGCGAGGGTCGCGGCCAGGTTTGGCAAGCTCTTGATAAATATCTTCGAGCGTTGGGATTCCAATCGTCGCAGTGACATATTTTTTCAGTTCAATTTTTCTGCGCAATTTTTCGTCCCGCATCAAATCTTGGATCGCACATCCTACATCTTTGGCCATATTCTCGACAATTCCATAACTTTCCGGATGAACAGCGCTAGCATCTAGAATATTCACACCATCACGAATGCGCAAAAATCCTGCGGCTTGCTGAATCGCCGTCGAGCCTAAATGAGGAACATCATAGAGCTCTTCCCTCGACTTGAAAGCTCCTTTTTGATTACGATAATCAATGATGCTTTGAGCGCGCGTGGGCCCAAGTCCTGCCACATAAGTTAGAAGTTGTTTACTGGCAGTGTTCAACTCTACGCCGACCTGATTGACACAACTGACAACGACATCATCCAAAGACTCTTTGAGCCATTTCTGATCAACGTCGTGCTGATATTGCCCCACACCAATGGCCTTCGCGTCAATTTTGACAAGCTCAGCCAAGGGATCCATTAACCGACGGCCAATCGAAACCGCCCCGCGAACGGTGACATCATAATCAGGAAGCTCTTCACGAGCGACGTCCGATGCAGAATAAACCGACGCCCCGGTTTCACTGGCGATCAAAATCTGAATGTCTCCGGGCAAACCAAGGCTGCGCACAAAATCTTCGGTTTCTCGGCTTGCAGTTCCGTTACCAATGGCAATAAATTCAATTTTAAATCGCTGGCATAATTCTTTTAACAGAGCTGTGGCCTCTTCCAATCGTGGACCTGGCTCGGAAGGAAAAATCGCTGTGTTATACAAAAGCTTTCCTTCGTGATTCAAACAAACCACTTTGCATCCGGTGCGATACCCTGGGTCAATCGCCATAATATTGCGTTGACCTAACGGCGGGGCCATCAACAATTGACGTAAATTTTCAGCAAAAACTTTGATCGCTTCGTGGTCGGCCTGTTCTTTGGTCATCGCGCGGACTTCAGTTTCCATTGATGGTGCTAACAGACGACGAAAAGTATCTTGAATGGCCATTTGAACTTGTTCCGAAGATTCGCTCTTTCCTCGCAAAAAACGTTCCTGAAGAATATGTAAGGCGTCATTTTCAGGCACTTCGACTTTAAGGCTTAAAATTTTGTCTTTTTCTCCTCGACGAACGGCCAACAAACGATGAGAAGGAACCGTCTTTACGGGGTCTTGCCAATCAAAATAATCTTTGTATTTAGCGCCTTCGACTTCTTTGTTGCGGATCACCTTCGACTTGAAAATTCCTTTTTCAAAATAAAGCTTACGCAGCTCTGAACGCACTTCTGCGTCCTCACTGATCCACTCGGCAATGATATCTCGAGCGCCAGCCAGGGCTTCTTCCACACCCCCAATTTCTTTTTCCGCATTGATATATTTGCGCGCTTCTTTTCCCAAATCAAGAGGGCCTTGTTTAAAAATGATTTCAGCCAGCGGCTCAAGACCTTTTTCTTTAGCGATGGTCGCGCGGGTACGCCGTTTGGGGCGAAAGGGCAAGTAAATATCTTCGAGAGCCGTGAGGGTGAGGGCTTCCAGAATCTTTTTCTTGAGCTCATCAGTTAGCAATTTACGTTCTTGAAGGGATGCCAAAATAGCTTCTCGACGTTTGTCCAATTCTCGCAGTTGTTTGAGTCGATCACGAATGGCGGTGATAGCAACCTCATCGAGACTACCCGTGGCTTCTTTTCGATAACGCGAAATGAAAGGGACTGTTCCTCCCTCATCCAAGAGTCGGACCGTTGCTTCGACTCTCGACGAAGGAAGATTCAACTCAGAACTGATTTGAAAAATGTGTTTAGTGGACATAAGATTTTTAGAAACGAACCGTTGCTCCGGCAAGAAGGGAATACGACTCCCAATTGACTTCATTCAAACGTGTTTCGGCAATGGACCCTGATGAGAAAAAGACGCGATCGATTCCGTGATCGGTCTCCCAATCTTGAAATGTTCCCTGAAAGTCGAGAGAAAGAAAACGGGTCAATTGATAATTGAGCCCCATGCGGAAAACCAGTCCTCGCCCATCGGCTTCGTGTTCAAAACTTTTAGGATGCTGAAAATCGCTGCGCAAGTTCCAATCCGCTTCGGCATAATAATCGACCATGTGATATTCAGCGCGGAGTGTTCCTCCCAGTTTCCCTCGAGTGCCCTCTAATTCCACGCCCCACCAGGGACCTTTCCATTCGGTGTCGTATTGGCTGTGCAATCCGGCAAACGGGCCTGTCGCAGGAACGGTCTGAAAACCATCTGTAATCACGAGATCTTGTTTATGCTGAGAATATCCCACCAAAGGAGTTACCCATAATTGATCGACGGCAAACCAGTCCAAATCAGAATGATGAGAGAATCGATATCCAACGCCTCCTGAAAGATCCACAACACGTCCATTATCCGATTGATTATTCGATCGAGAAAATTCCAAAGTCCGTTGATTCGCTAAAAAATCCGAGTCTTGGTTTTCTCCGTCATAAATATCGCTATAAGATGCTAACCCATCAGCAACCCAATGTTCAGCAATAATAAGCTGGCCCTGGGCTTGCACTTGATACATGGCAAGGTCGCTCCAGGTCAGTTCCGAAAGAACATTGGGATTGTTTCCATTGATGTCACCCGCAATGTTCCAGTCAAAATCATCGTTTCGATATCCGCCTAAAAGACTGAAGCGTCCTTCGATGGGCAAAGAGACATTTCTCCAATGAAAACGTCTTTCAAAATTTTCTGAAGTCTTGACGGAAGTTTGTTCTTTAACAACGATCGGACTTTGAGATTCTACAGGAGTAGTGGCTTGCGGAATTTCCTCAACATTCATCGAAGTGATTTCCCCTTCTTTATTCAAAGTCACACTCATTCTTTTCTTAGGAGTCACGTCTTTGACTGGAACAGACTCTTGGGAAAAACTGGTATTTCCCCATAAAACCAAAGTCAAAATGGCCATGCAAATCACTCTTAACATATCCTTCTCCAATTCTGTTTGGTATTTAACAAAGGCAGGATTAAATCACTGAATTCATGAAATTAATAAAACGGAGAGGTCGGGATTCGAACCCGAGGACCCCTTGCGAGATCAACTGCTTAGCAGGCAGCTCCGTTCGGCCACTCCGGCACCTCTCCTTTACTACAAAGCTTTTTTCAGAAAAAAGGAACAGTGGTCCTCTTGAGGACACCTCTCCATGACATCTCAATTCATTCCCGAAATCTGTCGACGCTTCTTCTGAAAAAACTCCGTCAACATCCCTCCACAAATCTCTGAAGAAACCGAAGGCAGGATCTCGACAAAATGGTTTAACGAAGAATGCTGAACAATATTCGCAACAGATCCACACGCACCTGCCTTGGGATCAAGGGCCCCAAAACAAATCCGAGGAATCCTTGACAAAATCAAGGCTCCAGCACACATGCTGCAAGGCTCTAAAGTGACATACAAACAACAATTATGCAACCATTTTGTTCCTAAAAAATTGGTCGCCTGAGTAATCGCAATCATTTCGGCATGGGCCGTAGGATCTTTGAGAAGCTCCACCTGATTATACGCGCGGGCAATGATCCGGTTCTCATAAGTGATGACAGCCCCGATGGGCACCTCATCTTGATCAGCTGCCCTCTTGGCCTGCCGAATGGCTTCTTGCATAAAAACTTCATCATTGGATATCAAGGCCATCAGGATCCCAGTAGATTTTTTACAGCGGGCAGTTCTATGGTTACGGTTGTTCCCCTTCGAAGACTGCTGACAATGCGAGTTTCTCCATGAGAGTAACTGACCAAAGAGTGAACAACTGAGAGCCCCAATTTCAATCCTCTCTCCCCTTGTTCTTTCTTCGCAAAAGGATCAAAGATCGATTTCAAATCTTCCTCAGGGATTCCCACTCCGGTATCCTTGATTTCCATTCTGACTTTTCCTGAAGTTCCCCAAAATCTTGTCCCAATGGTTAAGATCCCCCCTGCAGGCATGGCATGAATGGCATTTTCAATGACATTTTCAATGACTTTAGCCAAATCGACTTTTCCCATGGCTACGGCTGGAAGATTTTTGGCAAAATGCAAAACAACCCGAATGCCAGATGCTTTTAAAAATGGCTCTTGAGCATCAAGGATTTCCTGAATGACTTGATGAGGCCGCGAGAAATCTTTACGCAATCCTATTTTTTTCTGTTTCAATGCCAACAACTGGTCTGTGGCATGATAACAATACTCCATCTGTCGACAAACTCTTTGAAGCGTTTGAATGATTTGCTCATAATCCTTAAATGTCATGTACTCAAAATTCTTACATTGGTATTTCTTAAGAACCGTTTGAGTTTGAGTAAGAATCCCTAACAAAGGATGCTCCAATTCTTGTGCCATTCCGGAAACAAGAAATTGGATCGCTTGCATTTTCTCGGATTCACGGAGCAAAAGCTCCAACTCTCGACGCTGACGAATATCACGAACAATCAAATGTGTTCCTTGCAATTCGTTCTTTTTTTGAAGTGGAGAAATCACCATCTCAACGGGAACCGGGTCAACATGACTCTTCCCGATCATCTCAAATTCAACCTGAGACTGATTTTGGGATTTCTTAACCCTGACTAAAACATTCTTTAATGCCGCCCAAGAATGCTTATCAATAAAATGATAAAAATCTTTTCCAATAATTTTTTCTTTGGAAAGGCCAAGAAATTTCTCTCCAGCAGGGTTCACGTAAGAAATCCGCTCTTTCAAATCCAAAGTAAAAATAGGATCCCCTGCCCCTTCACACAAAATCTGATATCTTTCTTGAGACTCCAAAAGTTGTCTTTGAATTTCCAATTGATGTGTAATATCTCGTCCAATAGCAAGAAGATATTCCTTATCTTGATATGTCATATAAACAGCTGTGATTTCAACCGTCTCTTCTCGGCCATCTTTAACGATCCGTTCTAGTCTAAAGGATATTGGCGTTCGTTTTTGCTTAAGAAATTGAAATCTCTTCTGTTGCCATTCTTTCAAACTCATCTTGTTCTTATAAAAATCAAGCACGCGTTTTTTCAAAAGATTTTCTCTCGGATATCCCAAAGCTTTGACGGAGGCATCATTAGCAAAAACGATCCTTGCCTCTTGATCAACCAAGACCAATTCATCGCCAATATGATTGATCATCTTGTTTAACAATTCAAATTCTGTTTGAGTATGCGAAAGGTGAAAATTTTGGGATGCGAGATGTTGGGATAAGAGAGGTCTTCTTGGCATTGGAGTATATAAGAATATTTATAGTAATAAGCGCCCGCCCCCTTCGGGGACAGCGGCGGTATTTTACTAAAAAATACTTTTAAAGAAATACGCGCCCGGAGGGATTTGAACCCCCAGCCTTCTGTTCCGTAGACAGATGCTCTATCCAATTGAGCTACGGGCGCTCATACTTTACAGCTTTTTATAGAGAATGAGCGCCGTTGCCCCAGTCTTTTTGGGGCGGGCGCTTATTCTAATTTTTATAGATCATTGTTTGCGCCATTGTCCCCGAAGGGGACGGGCGTAATAAATATATTTTTCAATCTTGCGCCGTTCCCCCCGCTTCATCGGGCCGGACACAATTTTCCTTAAATGATACCCGACAATTATAGCAATGGTTATGGAAATGGCAAGGACTTCGATGATTGTCCCCAATAATCAATCACGATAGGCTTTTCTTTACCTTCTTGATAACAATGTTTAGCTTTGATCTTGCCGGATTGATCATATAAAGTGAAACAACCTGTGGGCTTTCCTTTTTGGTAGGTCCCTACAGAAGCCAAATTTCCATTCTCATGGTACTCCTGAAAAATCCCCTCTTTCAAACCGTTGACATAGTTTCCTTCAAGCTTCAAATCACCACCCGGATAATATTCTTTAATCTCTCCGTTGCGCAATGGCTTCTTAACCGCAACTCCACCCTGCGTGATCCTCACTTCTTCTTTCTGAGGTGTCGTATAAATTTTATAATCTTCTAATCGCCAATGTCCCCCCTTGACTTTATGCAAAAAAAATTCTTCAAAAAACTTTAGCCCCTCTCGTTGAGTTTCATAGAGGCTTGTAAAGAAAAATTCTCTCCCTTCAATTTTTAAGGTATTGGCAATCAGATAAAAATGATTAACTTTTCCCCATTCCTGCAAATCTTCTGTAATTCTTCTTGAATATCTTTCTTGAGATAATTGATTTCTCAGACGAGAATCTGTCAGTTCTTCGTAAATAGCAACACTATTTTCTTTATTATACAAATCATAAAAAATCTGGACGAATTCTCCGATCGCGGACTGCTCCAACCATAAATAAATTCGGTCCGAGCCTTTCAAATACAAAAAACTTCCTGCCAGAACCGCAATAAAAATGGTAAGGGCGATAAAGTCTTCAGAAATTTTTCTCACAGGAGTCTCGTCTATTTTTTCTCTTCCTTTGTGGTTCGCTTATGCCGCTCACGCATATATTCTTTTCCAAAAAGCTCTTCACGGTTGAATCCTAAACTTTCTACAGCTTTATCGGGGTTACGACTATAGGCGCGACAAAATGATGTGACTTCTCGCAACGTGGTCAGCCCTTTCTCAACGAGTTGTTTTAATAAGAATGCGCGCATCTGAACTTCGATCATGATATCTTTGGCCATAAGACCAGCTTGTTGAGCCAATCGATCACGATAGACAGTACTCGTTCCAATAGGCTTTAGGAGCTTGGATTCATAATCATATTTAAAAATATGAGAAAGAAGAACTTTTTCCTGTTCCATCCCGCTTGTTTCACTGACTTCGTCAATGACCCGGAAAACCTTATCTTCGACGTGATAGCGCTTCAAGATAATAAACACATCCACCAGACGAATCAACTCTTCCGGGATGTTCATCGGTTCGTTCTGAAGACGGATGATGGCTTCGCGCGAAGTCAACGCATGCACGGTCCCAATACAATATTTTCCAACGTTCGCCGCCGTCATCATGTCTCTGGCTTCTTCCCCGCGCACCTCACCAATCACAATGCGTTCGGGCCGCATTCGAAGACTGTTTTTGACCAACTCCGCCAACGTGAAATCCTCGCCACTTTCAAGACGGGAACAGCTATCTTCAAATTCCGTATTCAACTCCAATGTATCTTCAATGACAACCAATCGATCCGTATC
>JANLHA010000301.1 GCA_024653845.1 Candidatus Omnitrophota bacterium
TACTTTTGATCATTTACTACTATAGAAAAAATAATCGAAAATGGATTTTCTGGGCGGGAATCGTTTCGGCATTGGCCACACTAACGAGCGTGGAAATTGGGATTTGTGCCATAACTGCTGTTTTCGGAACGCTGATCTTTTCGATCATTTTTAGAGTTCAAGAAAAAACATCGGTCTTCCGAGCCCTTCTGCATTATATTTATGGCCTCATCCTCGTCCTTTTGCCCTACGGGATTTATCTTTTCTTGACGGGATCACTGACAGCTTATCTTGATATCACATATTCGGTTGCGACCAACATGACCAATGTTTTCTCAGATCAATTTTTGGGAGATGACCATCCCGACACGTTGGGTAAAGCGCTTTTGAGCATGATTCCCGGGAGCAAAAGCTTCAAACACATGACGGTGGCCTACGCTTACGTTTTCTTTGCTGGATATTTGATTTTACGATTCCGCAGGCGGCCACTCCAAGCCAAAGAATTGGGAATTGTGGCCGTTGCGATTTATGGATTTGTGATGTATGTTTTGGCGTTTCGAAAATTGGGCGCCGCACAATTTGAGATGGCCTTGCAGCCAGAAAAAATCATATTCTTTTTCATGATCGAAGAAGCCCTTTTGCTTCTTTGGGCCAAACGCAAAATTTACCTTTCTCCCCCATCGGCTTCATCTCATCCTCGAACGACAGGAAAACTCGTCGGGATTTACGTTCTCATCTTTGCTTTTGTAGGGTCTTCTTTGGGCGTAGCCATTCATAAATACGATCACCGTTTCTTTACATTTTGGTATCTGCGGGACACTCTCTCGGGGAAAGGCACGGCGCACCTGGTTCCGATGATTAACGAGAAAGATGAAACCAAGAAAGCTGTCCGACTTTCTCTAGGGCGCGTGCATGGCATGGTCACCCAACGTTTTCAAGCGCAAGACATCGAAGAGCTCAATTTGTTTATCCAAAAAAATACAGCACCCGACGAGAAAGTTTTCATGTTCCCAGAATTGGGAACTTACAACTTCATTGTTAATCGTCCTTTTGTTGGACGCTTCCCCACCGCCACATTTGCCTGGATCAATCAAAAATGGCATGACGAGCTTGTGGCAAATCTCAAGACTAATCCGCCACGCCTTGTTGTCGTTGACAAAGACCCCGGCCCTTCTTTAACACTCAAAGGATATTTTCAATTACCGAGCAACAAAAAAAATTTCTTAGAAGTTGCGGATTGGATCGAAGAGAATTACGAGATTGTCAGCGAGACGCCGACGTTGTGGATCTATAAAAACCGACAATGAGCCTAGTTCCACGGCATCGGATAGTACTCAGCATTCAGTACTTCCATGTTGGGGTTGGTCTCTGGCTCCGGGAGTTCTTCCGATTCAACGTCGGGACTATCTTCTCGATCACCCCACCAAGACTGGTTTTCCTGAAGGATGACTGAATTATAAGTCTGATTAATAATTGCTTCACGCTCGAGCGTTTCTGTGTGCAAACCACCCCATGGCTGCGGAGGAATCACATCTATCATTAAATGCAAGCAGGGTTTAAGCCGGAATCGAATATTAACCAACCAGGAGGATTCCACAGGCCATGGTGATTCCCCTTTCTTTACAATGCGATATGATTCTGCTGTAGGGCAGTGGTAATCCGGTTCATACAAAAGCATCTTATTGCCGAAATTGATTGTCATAGGAATCATAATAAATAAAACCAATGACAAAATTAAGATCAATAAAAAAACCATTTTCACCCATAAAAATGGTCGATGTTTTTTATCAGTATTAGCCATTGATTCCTTAAATCAATCGACCTTCCCACTGTCCGGCTGATAAAAAATGATTTGGGTTCCGAGCTGTTCAAATCGGAAAGGAACGAGGAGAAATTTTTTGAGGGTTTCTTTGACTTCGCGCTGCTTTTCAGGAGGCACAAAAAGAAGAACAAACCCACCACCACCGGCGCCCAAGAGTTTTCCTCCCAAAGCTCCAGATCGACGGGCGGCTTCGTACATTTCATCAATTTCAGGATTGGAAACTTTATCAGAAAGGGTCCTCTTGAGCATCCAACTTTCGTGAAGAAGCTTTCCAAAATCTCTGAGGTCGCCTTCATTTAAAATTTTCAAAGCCTGGCCAACCATCTGGTGCATGGTGTTCAATTCTTTCTCACGATTAGGAATATTTTTGATCTGATGAGCTGCAATCTGTGAAGCCATACGAGAAAACCCGGTGAAATACAACATGCAGTGATCTTCGAGATCACGCGAACATTCTTTCGTCAACGTCACCGGCCTGACCTGAAAATCATTGTGACATCCAAAATCGATATAATTGAACCCACCATAAGCCGCTAAAATCTGGTCCTGGCAACCAACGCTTTCCTTACACATCTCTTGTTCAATATAAATTGCCTCACGAGCCAACTGATCTTTGGTAGGCATGATGCCCTTCATCGCATACAAACTATTCAAAAGCCCGACGGTAAATGAAGAACTTGAACCCAACCCTGTACGAGCCGGGAGATCTCCGTCATGATGGATTTCAACGCCTTCGTCAATTTTAAGGAACCGCAAAACTTCGCGCACGGCAGGGTGATCGATTTCATCAATCTTGTGCACATGTTCCATCTGAGAATAAATGATGCGGGATTTGTGTTCAAAAAATGGGGGAAGATACCGACAAGAAATGTAACAGTACTTATCGATCGTAGTGGCCAGGACCGCACCCTTGTGATCATCAAACCACTGAGGGTAATCTGTTCCTCCACCGAAAAAAGAAATGCGAAATGGTGTTCGACTGATAATCATGCGACAGGCTGTTCTTCCAGAATTTTTCGTCTCAATTTGATTTTGGTCGAGCGCAACGTTTCATCGACGGCAACTTGGCCGAATTTCTTTTTCAGAAGATCAAGAAAATCTGGATTCGTATGATACTTCAACCACGCCTCATCACGAAAAGCCAAAACCTGATCCGCACTCAAATATTTGGTTGGCAAAGGCTGCGTATA
>JANLHA010000307.1 GCA_024653845.1 Candidatus Omnitrophota bacterium
AGGTCTGGGTAGATCAGCACATCCGCATAATGAGCACTTTGTTCAGCAATGATGTATTCTGAAGCCTGGAGGGTACGAACAATGATATCTGAAATGTTGGGGGTAAAAAGATTTGTAAAAAACCGTCGAGTGCGGAAACGAACATACCCGGCTGGCGATTTCCAAAAAGAAATTTTACTTTTTTGCCTCAACTCTTCTTGCTCTAAAAGGTAACCTTTATTGACGTGGTCAGGTGATTGCAAGACGTTCACCGCAATGATTTTCTTGATCCCCAGAGTTGTCAGAACATTGGTGGGTAAAGGATTCAAAACGCCCCCATCGATGATCATGCCACCATCCTCCAATACCGGCGAGATAACACCCGGGATGGAAACACTTTTGCGAACCGCATCGACCAAGGATCCAGAGCTAATCACAAGCTCTTGCCGTTTGGCCAAATCATAGGCAACAATACGCAAAGGAACTCGCGTCGTATAAAAAGTTTTTTTATCCAAACCTCGCGTCTTCAACCAATGTTTAATTAAACGCCCACCGACGAATCCAGGGATGGGAATGATCGGGTCAACCAGCTTCCACATGGCCTTGGGATTCTCAAATTCTCGTGCAAGTTTTTCCAATTCCGCGGCGTCTTTGCCTATCGCCCAAAAAGCCCCTAACAATGCGCCCATGCTGCTGCCCACCACAATATCAATAGGGATATTTTCTTGTTCTAAGACACGAATCACACCGACGTGAGCCACACCTAATGCCGCGCCCCCTCCCAACACCAACCCGACCAACACGCCTCCGATTTCTCGAGAAATTCTTCGGACTTCTCTATAATAATGGCTTTGAGAATTTGGGACCATAACACTCATCTCCGAAGAATCCAAAGAAAGCGTCAATTGATCCGAATCGATATGAGGAACTTTGGTGTAAACTTCGAAATCAATCAAATTTTTAACTTCTTCAAAGGAAAGATTTAAATCTTCTTCTTTCCCACTGAGAATGATATGAATTTTCTCCTGATGAAAATTTTCTTTCAGTTCCTCCTCGAGGCGGTCGATGACCACACGAATCATTTTTAAATCTTCTTCACGATTGAAAGTCATTAAATGGATCAAATCCGACTGAGTCAATGTTTTTAGAACCACTTGATCCATCTCGTTGGGAAGATCAACAACAACGTAATGATAGTCATTAACCAAAGATGTTACAAATCGGCTGATCTCATTGATCAGAGAAGCGTCTTGAGGAGAAAATCGAACGTTCAAAAGATCAAAATCAAGTTCACCACGGCAAACGCAACCTAAAATTTTCTCATGGTCTTCAACGATATCAATCAGATTATAGCCTTTGCGTTTCCACTGAGGTGTTGCTTGCAGCCCCTGGACGAGCTCTATATCTTCCAAGATCGATGAAATCCGCACCAAAACAACTCTTTTTTGTGTTTCTCTTTGAAGATGGTAAGCCAAATTGGCTGCATAGGTCGAACTTCCTGATCCCTTGACCGGGCTGTAAATCGAAATGATGGTGCTTTCAAAAATGGATTTGGTAGGCAATAACGTTGTGCTTCGCAGGCGACGAGAAAGACTCTGACTCAAGGCGATTCCCAAATGAGGAATGATCTTCAGCAACCCTTGGAAATCATCCTTATCAATTTTCAAAACCGTCGAATCGTTGATCGTCTCAAAAGTTAACGAATGATTTTCACCCGTTAAAAGCGAAATGATTCCAAAATACATTCCTCGATGAATGAATTCGACATTATTCTTTTTCCCTTGAGACGTCGCGTTATACGCTTGAACACGACCAGAAATCAAACAGTAAAAAGCATCCGGCGGATCACCTTGCTTACGGATGACAGTGCCTTTTTTAAATTCAACAAGCGAGGCCTTGGCTGCAATCCTTTGAAGCTCCAACCAGCCAAGTTTATTAAAAATAGGAATTTGCTTAAGGATATGAAGTCGCTGAAAATGCGTGGATAAGCTGCCCATAGACAATTCTAATTACACATCTTTCTCTGGTGGCGCGATGATATCATTTTCCAGCCATACAAATTCGTCTTTCAGAATTTTTTTGGCAACAGCACGATTCAACTTATCTGTTTGGGGGGCAACCTTGAAGAGTTCCTCTATCCGTCGACGAGATTCTTGACAGAACAAATCACCTAACTCCACCGCATTGGGATGCTCCTTATGCAAAGATGCTGCATACGAACAAGTTGTTGAAATGGCAAAAAGTTCAGACCCAATATCAACAATGCGGTTCAAAATCATTTGCTTGGATTCCAAGCGTTGCTGATAACGCATCATTTGGTGAAACATGTATCGTGCCAGCCGTCGGGTCGCTTGATTGACATAACGCATATGGTCCGTCAAAGAACCTGGGAGGTTTTGCAAATTCCCACTCAACCCAGAAGGAATCCATAACTTAGGATACCAAAATGCGTAATATTTCAAAATTGCTAAAATGGTTTTTAATTTTTGAGCAGACCCGCCTTTGCCCATTAATAAATTCTTCACACGGCTCAAATGAGGATCCAACGCTTCTCGAGCAATGAAAAGATGCATGATCTCAGAAGTCCCTTCGATGATCATATTGATTCGCACATCACGCATGACTCGCTCCACCGCCCAAGGATGCATACCTCTGGCCTTAAGTGAAGAGGCACTTTCATACCCTTGCCCTGCTCGGATCTGCAATGTTTCATCAACGATTTTCCAACTGTGTAGAGTGCAAAAATGTTTGGCGATGGCGGCTTCCAATCGGATATCTTTTTTCTGGTCATCCGCCATTGCAGCCGTTAACCAACTGATCGCTTCCATGGCAAACGTGTGGCTGGCTATATACCCCAACTTGATTGCGACACTTTCGTGTTCTCCAATGGGCGCGCCCCACTGCTTGCGCTCTTTACTCCAGCGACGAGCAATATTCAAACACCACTTCCCAATTCCCGTCGAAGCTCCCGGGAGAGTCAGGCGCCCGGTATTGAGCGTCATCAATGCCAGTTTCAGCCCCTCACCTTCTCCGAGAATGATATTTTCTCGTGGGACCTTAACATTTCGAAATCTCATTAACCCATTCTGGATCCCATGAAGCCCCATGAATTGACAACGATGAACATTTTCAAGTCCCGGGGAATTGGTCTCGACAATGAAAGCTGTGATTTGTTTTCGTTCTTTACCATCGACGATCTTGGGAGGCGTAACCGCCATCACCACAATGACGTCTGCAATCAGTCCGTTGGTGCACCACAACTTCTCGCCATTGATAAGAAAATATTTACCATCTTCCGTCGGAGTGGCTGTCGTCGTCATGTTACGGGGGTCCGACCCCGCCTCGGCCTCGGTCAAAGCAAATGCGGAAATGGCTCCTTGTGCAAATTGAGGGAAATATTTATTTTTCTGTTCTTCCGTTCCAAAAAGTTTAAGAGGTTGAGGGACACCGATGCTCTGATGAGCGGAAAGCAAAACTGCGGTCGATCCACAATAACTTCCCACGAGATGAATCGCACGAATATAATTGATCTGACTTAATCCAAGGCCACCATACTTTTTAGGAATTTTAATCGCGAAGGCCCCGATTTCTGCCAACCCCTTAAGGACCTCGTCAGAAATGATTCCCGTACGATCCACTTCATCAGGATCAAGCTTCTCTTTAAGAAGTTTTTCCAATTTAGCGATGAACAGGTCCCCCTCCTTTTTGTCCTCAACCGATTGTCGAGGGAAAGGAAAAATCAAAGACCAGTCTGGAACTCCATAAAACAACTTGAGAGCAAAACTCGGATACTTCCACTCGCTCTCTCTGGAATCTTCAGCAAGTTCTAAAGATTTCTTTTTCTCTTCACTGATATTTTTATCAAAAAGGCTCATGAATTTAGTATAAAGTAACCTTTCCTAAACGCAAGATCTTAAATCATTTTTTAATTTGTTAGGCTGGCTTTAACCACTGATTGGAAATTTTTTCGACGTCAGCGGTTGTGACGCCACTGTACCAAACATTGTCC
>JANLHA010000312.1 GCA_024653845.1 Candidatus Omnitrophota bacterium
GGGTCGGATTCGATCTTGGTGGCTCCGACGACGATTGGGCGAAAAGCCAAAACGGGCGCGGGTTCTGTGGTGGTTAAGAGAGGGGTTCCTCCTGGGAAAGTCGCAGTTGGAATTCCAGCGAGAGTGATCAAATAACTAAGGAAAATATATGGGCGAAATGGCGATTTTGTCAGGCAATGCGAATCTTGTTTTGGCCAACAAGATTTGCGAAAGTTTGCATGTCCCTTTGGCGAAAGCTTTTGTGGGACGTTTTAGCGAAGGAGAGATTCAAGTTCAGATCCAAGAAAATATTCGTGGCCGCGATGTTTTCATTGTGCAGCCGACATGCACGCCGGTGAATGAGAATTTGATGGAGCTTTTGATTTTGATTGACGCCGCACGGCGGGCTTCTGCGGAACGGATCACGGCGGTGCTTCCTTATTATGGGTATGCCCGGCAAGATCGTAAAGATCAGCCTCGAGTTCCAATTACAGCCAAACTGGTTGCGAATTTGATTTGCGCAGCGGGAGCCAACCGGGTTTTGACCATGGACCTCCATGCCAGTCAAATCCAGGGGTTTTTCGATATTCCAGTTGATCACCTTTATGGGATCGCGACGCTATGTGATTACTTCTTTCAAAAGAAATGGGATCCAAGAAGCGCAGTTGTGGTTTCTCCTGATGTGGGAAGCGTTAAGATGGCTCGAGCCTATTCTAAAAAACTGGCAGCGCCTTTTGCGGTCATTGATAAACGACGTTTGAGTCCCAATAAAACGGAAGTCATGCACATTTTGGGTCCGGTCAAGGGAAAGACTGCTATTCTCGTCGATGATATCGTGGCAACGGCTGGCTCTTTAGTGGAAGCCGCCGAAGCTTTGCAGAAAAAAGGTGTGACACAGGTTTATGCTGCCATTAGTCACGGAGTTCTTTCTGGAAGTGCTTTGGAGCGTATCCATAAATGTGATGTTTTGAAAGAGTTGGTGATCACCGACAGCATTCCTTTCACGCAACATCGAAAATATCCGAAGATCAAGGTGATCTCGGTAGCGCCTTTATTGGCCGATGCGATCAATCGCATTCATAATAGTGAGTCTGTAAGTTGTCTGTTTGAAGAAGTCAGGACAATTTAGGGTTTTTAAAAAAACTCAAATTTAAGAAAAGGGTGGTTAACGAAAAATGGAAGAAATCAAATTGACAGTTCAAGTGCGGGAGGAAGTGGGAACCCGTAAAATCAAAAGTATTCGTAGAGGCGACTTGGTCCCCGCGGTGATTTATGGGGGTAAACAAGAAACCACTCTCGTTAAGTTCGAGCGAAAAACATATGAGCGTATCCGTCGAGGACATCATGGAGAAATGCTTGTTCATCTCGATGTCATGAAGGGCGACAAAAAGTTGAAAGACCTTTCTGTGATCGTTGAAGAAGAGCAACATGACCCCGTCACTGAGAAAGTCGTCCATGTGGATTTCAGATGGATTTCTTTGACTGAAAAAATTCAAGTCAAAGTTCCTGTTTCTGCGAAAGGCGATGCTATTGGCGTGAAGCAAGAGGGTGGAAACCTTGATCACCTTTTATGGGAGTTGGAAGTTGAATGTTTACCGACTCAAATCCCGGAAGAGATTTCTGTGGATGTCTCTGCATTGAAGATCGGCGATAGCGTCCATGTTAAAGACATTGTTTTGCCTTCAGGGGTTATTGCAAAGTCTGACGCTGATGTGATCGTTTTTAGCGTTTCCGCGCCGCAAGAGTTGGAAGCTGCAGCTACACCGGAAGCAGGGGAGAAGGTTGAGCCTGAAGTCATTGGCAAGAAGAAGGCTGTTGAAGAAGGGGAAGAGGGGGCTGCTCCAGCGGCTAAAGGAAAGTCTGAAGAATCTGGTGATAAGAAAGAAAAGAAGTAAATTGAGTGAGGCTAAGCGTGACTGACGGGGCCGCAAATACCTTTGTCATCATTGGCCTGGGAAATCCTGGGAAGAAATACGAGACGACTCGACATAATCTAGGCTTTTTGGTGGTTGAGCGTTTTGCGCAGAAGCAAAAATGGTCTTTTCGAAAAAGCGATTGTTGTAAGGGGTTGGTTGCCTCGGGAACGTTTTTTGAAAAGACATGTTATCTTGTTTTGCCGGAAACATTCATGAATTTATCTGGCAGTGCCGTGAAAGCATTTGTTAAGCATCGCGACATTTCTTTGAAAAATGTGTTGGTTGTTTGTGATGACTTCAACTTGAATTTAGGGCAATTGCGTTTGCGACCCAAGGGAAGTGCCGGCGGACACAATGGCTTGACTTCAATCATTGAAGAGTTGGGCTCGGAAGATTTTGCTCGTTTGCGAGTAGGGATTGGTCCTGTCCGGGGCGAAGTTGTCGATTTCGTTTTAGAAGATTTTGATCGTGGAGAGCTTGCGGTCCTCGACGAGACGATTGAAAAATCTGTAGAATGCTGTCAGGGATGGTTAACCGAGGATGTGGAACGCGTGATGGGTCGTTACAATGGATGAATTGCGCG
Source organism: Candidatus Omnitrophota bacterium (assembly GCA_024653845.1). Taxonomy (GTDB): domain Bacteria; phylum Omnitrophota; class Gorgyraeia; order Zapsychrales; family JANLHA01; genus JANLHA01. The sequence goes on from JANLHA010000312.1 coordinate 2,479, forward strand.
TTTGTTTAACGTGGTAGTCCGTAAGAAGTCGCGTTAGCGATGGAGCGGATCAAATGGAGGAAGGTATGGATAAGTACGAATTGGTCGTCGTTGTTGATGCGGCGCTCTCTCCAGATAAAAGAGAGCATGTTATAAAAGATATTGGGGAGACGATTGTCAAATGTGGTGGAAAAGTGATCAACAGCAAAGTGTGGCTAGAAAAACATAAATTTTCATTCCCAATGAAGAAACGCCTCGAAGGGGCTTATTATCTTATCAATTTCGAAGGCAAGCGTTCGGGGAATGTGGAATTGCGACATTTGTTGCGAGTGAACGAAGAAGTTCTTCGCTCGATGATTCTTCAGGCGCAAGCGTAATCACAACATTTAATTGTCGAGGGAGGATGAAATGGCAAATTTGAATAAAGTCTTTTTGATTGGTAATTTGACACGCGATCCAGAATTACGCTATACCCCAGCCGGTGTCGCTGTTGCGAATTTGGGACTCGCTGTCAATCGAAGATTTCGAGACAAAAGTGGTGAACTCAAAGAAGACGTGTGTTTTTTGACTGTTACGGTTTGGGACAAGCAGGCTGAGGCTTGCTGTCAATATTTGCAAAAAGGGAGTCCCATTTTTGTGGAAGGTGTTTTGCAGTCTCGTTCTTGGGAAACCACTGACGGACAAAAACGCAGCACGATTGATGTGCGTGCGGAACGCGTGCAATTTTTAGGGAAATTCACTCCTGGAAAAGAAGGCGCGGAATTTCCAGATGAACAATCCAGCGGAAGCTCGAGTGCTTCTTCTGCAAACGCTATTGGGTCTGAAGCCATCAATCCTGAAGATGTGGCTTGGGACGAATAAGAGGAGGATGAAAGTTGAGCCGAGAATCTTTTGATAGAAATGACAGAAATGATCGAAGTGACAGAAAAGGCGGTCCACGTCAAATGAGGCCGAAAAAGAAGCTGATCAAATATAATCTCGCGAAGGGTGAAGAGACAAAAATTGATTATAAAAATTTCCCTCTTCTGCAGCGTTATATCACCGACCGGGGAAAGATTGTTTCTCGTCGGATCAGTGGAATCACCGCAAAACAACAACGCGATTTGGCAGCAGCGGTCAAGCAAGCCCGATATTTGGGATTGCTTTCTGTGGGATCAGCCAAAAGACGTTTTTAAGAGAGAGCAGTTCTAAGATTCAAAAACATAAGGGGAACGTAATGGAAGTGATCTTATCGCAAACCGTTGTCAAGCTTGGAAAACCTGGCGATATCGTTCGGGTCAAAGAAGGCTATGCTCGTAATTTTTTACTCCCACGAAAATTCGCTTATCCCGCCACGCCCTCCAATATCAAACGGATGGAGCAACAGAAGGCAAAACTTCTTCAAGAGTATGAGCGTCAAAAACAAGAGGCCGAAGCCCTCGCACAAAAATTGGCAAAAGTTTCTTGCACGATCACCGTCGAGGTCAATGATTTGGATCGCCTTTATGGTTCTGTGTCGGAAGCGGATATTGCCAAGGCATTAGAGGCAGAAGGTTTCTCAATTGACAAGAAGGCTGTTCATCTTGAAAAACCCATCGAAGAGCTTGGAATCTTCGAGGTTGGGGTAGTCCTTCATCCTGAGGTCACCGCAAAAGTGCGAGTATGGGTAGCGAAGAAATAAAAGTTCCGCCGCAAAATCTCGAAGCTGAGAAATCAGTTCTCGGGGCGATGCTGATTGATGAGGAAGCCATCGGCATCGCCCTGGAAATTCTCGACGAGTCCTGGTTCTATGAAGAATCTCATCGAAAAATCTACACTGCTGTTTTAGATCTTTACAATCAACGCAAAAAAGTTGACCTCATCACCCTTTCTGACAAGCTTAAGGGAGAAAGTGCGCTCGATTTTGTTGGGGGTGTAACCTATCTTTCAGCCATGATCGACATGGTCCCGACGTCTGCCAACGTCGAACATTATTCGACGATTGTTAAAGAAAAAGGGATCTTAAGACAGCTGATCAAAAATGCCACCCAGATTGTCAATGAGTGCTATGAACCAAGAGGCAATGTTGCGGAAGTCGTAGACAGCGCTGAGAAATTGATTTTTGAAATCGCAGATTTGAAGCATCGTCAGCAGTCTTATCACATCAAAGAGTTGGTCAAAAGTAGCATCGAGAAAATTGATAATCTTTACAAACGCAAAGAACATGTGACGGGTTTGGCCACAGGTTTCGCGGAACTGGACCGCATGACCTCAGGCTTACAACCAGCAGATTTGATTATTTTGGCAGGTCGTCCGTCGATGGGAAAAAGTGCTTTGGCTGCATCGATTATGGAACACGCCGGCATCGATCAAAAAAGACCGGTCGCTTTTTTTAGTCTCGAAATGTCCAAAGAACAACTTGTGCAACGATTGTTGTGTTCTCAGGCGCGTGTGGATGCCCACAAAGTCAGGTCTGGATTTCTTTCTCCGTCGGACTGGCCACTTTTGACCAAGGCCGCCGGAAAACTGTCCTCCTCAAATATTTTTATTGATGACACCCCAGCCATTTCGGCATTGGAGCTGCGTGCTAAAGCTCGACGATTGAAATCGCATCAAGATATCCAACTTTTAGTTGTGGATTATTTGCAGCTCATGCGTGGGCACACCAAGACGGATAGCCGTCAGCAGGAAATTTCTGAAATTTCGCGTTCCCTCAAAGCCTTGGCTAGAGAGCTCAGCATCCCCGTCATCGCCTTGAGCCAATTGTCGCGAGCTGTAGAAAGCCGACAAGATCACCGTCCGCAATTGTCAGATTTGCGAGAATCGGGGGCCATTGAACAAGACGCAGATTTGGTCATCCTTTTAATGAGAGAAGAATATTATAATCCGACAGAAGACAATAAAGGAGTTGCGGAGGCAATCATTGCCAAGCAACGCAACGGTCCAGTCGGAACGGTTAAACTTTTGTTTGTCAAAGAATATATGCGCTTTGAAAATCTTGCACATGTCGATTGACAGGCAAGATTTGCAACCCTATAATCAGGTCATGCTTAAATCCTTTTTAAGAAGTTTTTTCTTCATTCTTCTATTTTCTTTCTGCACTCAGATCCCTTGCGGCAATGCTGCCGACGAGCCTGTGGTCGTTTCTTCAGAGAAGAAAATGGTTAAGGGCGTTGAAGTTAAAGGAAATAAAACCATAGGGCTCTCAACCATTTTGACCAAGATCAAAACACGGGTCGGCCAGGAATATTTGCAATCCGTCATTAGTGATGATCTCAAACGGCTCTATAACACCGGATATTTTGCAGACGTTAGTGTTGACCGTCAAGAATACGAAGGTGGGTTCAAAGTCATTTTCTATGTTGTTGAGAAACCCATTGTGGATAAGGTCACATTTTCCAAAATCCGTTTCTTTAAGCCGCGTCATTTTTTGCGAAAGATGGAAACCAAAGAAGGTAAATTTCTAGACAGCAAAGCCTTGAATGACGATGTCCAGATGATTCAGGATATGTACATTCAAAAAGGATTAACGTTGGCCACTGTTGATGTTGAAAAGAATATTGATGAACTGACCAACAAGGCTAACGTGCACTTCGTTATTAAGGAAGGCGGTAAAATCAAAATCAAACGCATCGATGTGGAAGGAAACCTTTCCTTCCGTGACAAAAAGATTTTGAAAATCATCAAAACCCGCAAAGACACTCTTTTTACTTCTGGATACTTGAAAGAAGAATTGCTTCAGGAAGATATGGAGCGTATCAAATCTTTTTATGAGCAAAATGGATTCATCAATGCTCAAGCCAAAGTGGATTATGAATATCTTGACGATAATCGGCTTGTTGTAAAGATTTCGATTGAAGAAGGCAATCAGTATTATGTGGAAACCGTTGAAATTGCCGGTAATAAAGTTGCAACCGACGAAGAGATCCTTAATGCTATGAAAGAGGTTCGCGTGGGAGGAGTTTTCAGCCGCGAGAAGCTCACGGTTGATTTGTCTAGCATTCGTACACTTTACTTTGATAAAGGACATATTTTTGCTCAAGTGCAAGAATCCACGTCATTGAATTCTGAGACAGGTAAGGTGCAAATTCGGCTCGATGTCGATGAGGGAGACTTGGCTTATATTAACAAAATCAAGGTCCAGGGAAATGACCGCACTCGTGACATTGTTATCCGTCGAGAGTTGAGGCTTTATCCTGGCGAACAGTTTGATGGAGAAAAATTGCGTCGCAGCAAGCAGCGGTTGAATAATCTTGGATATTTTGAAGATGTCAGTTATGACATTGAAGATACCGATCAGCCTAATAAGAAAGATCTGGTTGTGCAAGTCAAAGAAGCGAAGACGGGAACATTCAGTTTTGGTGGCGGGTATAGCACTGTCGATCAGTTGGTTGGGTTTATCCAAATTGAACAGAAGAATTTTGATTTCGCCAATTGGCCAACATTTGTCGGGGGCGGCCAGGATTTGTCTCTGCGCGCGGAAACAGGATCCACCCGAAACAATCTGCGTTTGAGTTTCACAGAGCCTTGGCTTTTTGATTATCCCATTTCTGGCGGATTTGATGCCTATCGCAGTGAGCGAGAGAAAGAACAAGATGTCGGTTTTGCTTATGACGAAAAACGTTTGGGTGGCAACTTGCGTTTAGGAAAACAATTTAATGATTATGTGTCGGGAGGCCTTACTTATCGACGAGAAATCATCACGGTTGATAATTTTGATAGCAATGTTTCAGCGGCCCTTTTGGCGGAAGAGGGAGAAAATACGGTCAGCAGTGTGGGTTTGACGCTTTCGCGGGATACACGAGACAATATTTTCAGTCCGACCAAGGGTTTGCTTTTGACAGGAACAACAGATGTGGCGGGTGGTCCTTTTGCCGGGGACAAAGATTTCTATCGTTTGAATGCGTTGGGTAGTTATAATATTCCTTTAAAATTTAACTCTGTGCTGGAATTGCGTACACGTGTTGGAATTGCCAATGCGTATGGAGACTCATCAAGTGTTCCTATTTTTGAAAGATTTTTTGCGGGTGGCGCGCGCAGCATTCGTGGTTACAACGAACGTCAAGTCGGACCTTTGGATCCCATTACAGAGGACCCCATCGGTGGCGAGAGCCTGCTTGTCGGAAATCTTGAATACACAGTTCCTTTGATTGATTTTCTCAAATTGGCCGCGTTTTTAGATGGCGGTAATGTGTGGAGCACTCTTGAAGATTTCGCATCGGGGGATTATAAGTATGGTACGGGTTTGGGGTTGAGAGTTAAAACCCCAATTGGTCCAGTCAATTTGGACTATGGTTATCCTTTGAGTGATGAACCCGGCGAAGAAGAGCGTTCGGGTAAATTTTATTTCAGTGTGAGTCGAGGTTTCTAATCAAACAAGGAGGATGAAAGTGAAAATTTTTAAAGTTTTGACAGTATTTATTTTAGCCGCGATATTCTTAACGGTCGGTTTTCGAGGTGAAGCGACCGCTGCAGGAAAAATTGGATTCGTGGATCTGAGCAAAATTTTCGACGGATATCAAAAAACAAAAGAATACGACGAGGTTTTAGGAAAAAAACAAGCCGAGTATGAAAAAAGTAGAAATGCAAAAATCGAGAAATTGAAAGAAGCGCAAGGGAAATTGGCTTTGCTCAAAGAGTCTGAGAAAGAAAAAGCTGGGAAAGAAATGGAACAAATGAAGTCGGATCTTTTGACATATGATCAAGCCGAAAGAACCGAATTGACCAAAGACCGAGATGAAAAAATTCGTGAAATTTTGCTCGAGATTGAAAAACAGGTGAGCGAATTTGCGAAAAAAGAAGGTTATGATTTTATCATTAATGATCGTGTTCTGATTTATTCCAATGATGCATTGGATATCACCGAACCCATTTTAAAACAATTGAATGCCGGTTATACCAAAAAGTAAAATCGTAGCATTTTTTGACAAGCCTCAATCTTGATTCAAACAGGATTGGGGTTTGTTGTTGCAGGATGTTTGAATGCGTAAAACATTAAAAGAGATTGCCCAGCTACTCGATGGAGAGATCGACGGAGATCCTAACTTGGTCGTCACCGGCCTCTCCGGGATCAAAGAGGCGAAGAAGGGTGATTTGACTTTTTTGGCTAATTCCAAATATCTTTCTTTGGTCAACCAGACTCAAGCCACAGCCATTTTGATTTCACCTGATGTGAAAGTTAAAGGGGTCGCCTCAATCAAGACCACCGATCCTTCTTTTGCATTTGCAAAAGTTGCAGAGCTGATGAATGAGAAAATGATACCTTCTTTTTTGGGTATCCACGAAAAAGCCCATATTGCTCAAGGTGCTCAAATTGGCCGAGAAACCAATATCGGCCCGTTTGCGGTCGTTGAGGCTGGCGCCCAAATAGGAGATCGCACCACCATTCACAGCGGATGTTATATTGGTTCACAAACCGTGATCGGTGAAGATTGTTTAGTTTATTCGAATGTGAGTATTCGTGAGAAAGTTCAAATCGGTCATCGTGTTATTATTCATAGTGGGACTGTGATCGGATCGGATGGATTTGGTTTTGTGGATGTCAAAGGGGCGCATCATAAGATTCCGCAAATTGGAATTGTGGTCATCGAAGATGATGTTGAAATCGGGGCTAATGTGACGATAGATCGAGCCCGGTTCGAGAAGACAGTGATTGGTCGAGGAACAAAGATTGATAATCTTGTCCAAATCGCTCACAATGTAAAAGTTGGTCAGAATTGTATCATCGCTGCGCAAGCTGGAGTTGCGGGAAGTAGTGTGATTGAAGATGGTGTCACGTTAGCAGGACAAGTGGGAGTAGCAGGACATTTGACAATCGGCAAAGGTGCGATCGTTGGGGGGCAGGCAGGGGTAACCAGCTCGGTGGATCCTTATACCGTTGTTTCTGGTTATCCGGCCAAACCGCACGCTCATGCCAAACGAGTCAATGCGTGTTTGCAAAAATTACCGGAATATGTGAAGACCATTAAAGAATTAGAAAAAAAGATCGAAAAGCTAGAGCAGGGTAAAAAAACGAGACGAAAAAATGAGTGAAAAACAAAAAACGATTCGGCAGCCCATCTTTTTGAAAGGATGGGGGCTACATACCGGATGTGAAGTGGAAGTCCAATTGAAGCCTTCTGCGGAAGGAACCGGAATTCAGTTCCAGCGTATCGATCTTCCTGAGCAGCCGATCATTAAGGCCACTTATGAAAACGCCGTAACAAACCCGACGATCCCGCGATGCACCTCCATTTCCAAGTCAGGAGCAACCATTCATACTGTCGAGCATCTTTTGAGTGTTTTGTCAGGTTTGGGGATTGATAATCTCCTTGTTGAAATCAATGGACCTGAGTTGCCAGGTTTGGATGGAAGCGGTTTGGAATTCCTTAAGGCAATTCAGAAAGCTGGAACGCTTGAGCAATCACAGGAGAGAGAATATTT